>JALHSY010000137.1 GCA_022865455.1 Candidatus Bathyarchaeota archaeon | reverse complement strand
TAGTGCTGGAAAAAGGAAAGGCTAAGGGCATAGTTACGGAAAGGGACTTCTTGAGAAGAGTCATTGCAGAAGCAAGGGACGTAGTGAATACTAAGGTGAAGGAGATCATGACGACTCCTTTGGTTGTTGTTGAGCCAAGCATGGATTTGGAAGATGCTGTGAAACTGATGTTTCAGAGTAAGATAAAGAAGCTGGCCGTAGTTGATGCAAACAAGCTTGTGGGCATAGTGACC
Organism: Candidatus Bathyarchaeota archaeon; assembly: GCA_022865455.1. Classification (GTDB taxonomy): domain Archaea; phylum Thermoproteota; class Bathyarchaeia; order Bathyarchaeales; family Bathycorpusculaceae; genus 20-14-0-80-47-9. The sequence goes on along the minus strand of JALHSY010000137.1, from coordinate 3,089 downwards.
CTAACAGACATTGCACGCTTTCAGCCTCAGATGATAAAAATGCTGAAACAGCTCACTACGAAACAGGAGACGCCGAAAAGCATGCAGAAAGTCATTGACTACTATATTGTCTAGAGGAATTGTTGCAAGACAGTTCTGTGCGCGTTATCAAGTCCAGGTCCTTTTCTCGGACATCGTTGAAAACATGACATCAAAGATTTTTGTTCTCAAGCAACAGAAGAAGAACAATGATGTCTTCAATTAAGAAAATGGTCTTGGCTTGGCAGGGAAACTTCCGTTTTGTGGCGAGAAATGAGAAAGGGCTTTCTGTTGATTTCGATGCTCCCGTGCCAAATGGTGGAGAAGAGGCCGCCCTATCGCCCATGGAGAATGTTCTAGCAAGTCTAGCTGCCTGCAGCAGTTATCATGTTGTGTCAATATTGAGGAAGAAAAGACAGGAATTTTCAGATTATTCAGTAGAGATGACAGCAGACAGAAGAGATGAACCGCCACGAGTGTTTACCCGCATCCATCTCAAATACTTCGTCAGAGGAAAGAAAATCAGTGAAGAGGCTGTCAAAAGCGCAATAAAGCTGTCTGAAGAAAAATACTGCTCAGTAGGAGGAATGCTGAAGAGTGCAGTAGAAATAACATCCTCCTACGAGATATCACAGGAATAGAAAGAGCTAGCCAGAGAACTGTTTTGGCTTTGGACAAAATGCAACACACGCATAAGCTCAAACAGCCAAAATTATTCAGTAGTGCAGTCCGGTGCGTTGGTAGCTCATGCTTACAGATATGAATATTTCCATTTTCTCTTGGATTTCAAGGCAATAGACCCAGCATATACCAGCAGCGCGCGCCAATCCTCGCAGAAAAAAGAGGGGAAATGAGCGAAACCCCTCGGCAATTAAGTATAATCAAGCTCTAGAGAGTGGTAGCCCGGGAGAGATTCGAACTCTTGGCTTTGCAATAGTGCGGTTTTTGGTAGCCAAGCTGTGGGACTTGAACCCATTTGGGTTCTAATCCCGAGGGTCTTGTTTTCTTTCAGGGTTGAACTGCTAGTGTATGCCTTCTAGGATTCACTGTGCACAGTGATTCGCAGTAGGGTGATTCTCTTTTAAAGACCATATAAGTGGCAAAAATATTAAACAATCTTATAGGTCAAGACAAAACTGATATTATGCACGATCTAGGAGAGGTTTGAAATGCCCACAACTGCAAAACCGGCTTTCTTCGCTTCCTTCTTCACGTTCTGCGTCAGCGTCACGGTTCAGCGCCTCCCACTAGCTCTATAGTGTTTTCCGTATCTTTTCAAGATTCGCTGTGGCCACAGGTTCGTGTGACAAAAACTCTTTCAGCTTTCCGCAAGGATAATCGTCGCAGTGCGCGCAAGTCTTCACTTTTCTCTCTTCAGCACAGGGTCGTATCTTGCAGACTTTCCGACACCAGCCAGAAAGCACATCAGACATGCAGCCTTTACAGTCAATGTCTTCTGGTTTAAACGCGATCTTCATTCCTTCAGTCCACTGTTTAGTCAACTGCTTCTTTCGCTCTGCATCTCTCGCCTGGGTCGCCTTGAACGCCTTACACTCGCCACAGTCCAATCCACAATAAGCGATCATCTCAGGCACGATTTTTCCTACCCCCCCCTTTAAGTGATATTACGAATCGAATAGTCGTAAACCGTGAGATAAGTGTTCTACAGTCATGTGACGCTAGGCTAATGCTTTGAAAGTCTTCCACATATCTGGATCTGTGATAGATGCATATTGTGACAACTCTACCAATGCTTCTTCATAATCAAGCAGAAAACTGAAAGAAAAATGGGAAAAAGCTAGTTTGTTGGTAGACTGCAGTAAGCCTCCTCGGGACCAATACCCAAATGGGTTCAAGTCCAGGGTTTCAAACAATGCTCTTGCTAGCATTTGGATACAAGACAATCAGGTCGAATAGCTCAGCTGATTCACTCTAGCGTCAAATAAACAAGATGGACTACATCACTTTCTCTTTCCGTAATCTACAGTCCAACTGAGACAACGGGCTTTCTCCACGCGCGTATGGTGCTTGCCTCAGTATCGTCGCCCCCGTCGGACAAGAAAGCTCAATGAGACCAACATAAAAAGCGTCTACATATAGGGCGATTGCTTAAATACTCGCCCTAGGCTCGGACTTCGATTATGGATTGAGCTTCCAATGAGGGTTAAAAATGTTGACTTCCTTCTGACTTTCAAGTGCCCAGCGAAGTGTAAGCATTGCAGCTACAAGGCTGGACCAGAAAGGGAGGGGCAAATGAAACTGGCAGATGCGGAGAATTACTTGGAAGAGCTTACGGATACCCACCCGTTACAATCCATATGCGCCCATGGAGGTGAACCGTTTCTGCGTCTTGAGCTTTTGAAGGGAATCATGAAAATGGCAAAAGAGTTAGGCATACCTCGAACATGGGTCATAACAAATGGTTATTGGGCAAAAACCAAGACCATAGCGAAAAAGAAGCTCACCGAGCTAAGAAACGGAGGATTATCATGCATCACATTTAGCGTTGATGCTTTTCACCAAGAATATGTTTCTCTGGAGACTGTGAAAAATGGTATCGAGGCAGCCAAAAGTGTTGGTTTTGAAAAAGTATGTGTAGATAGCTATTTCTTAATGTGCCCTAGTTCGGGCAATTCTTATGATGTTGCTACCAGAGCGTCGCTAGAAAGCCTAAGAGAATTAGACAACGTGAATATCAATACGTATCAGGTTCGTTTCAAAGGCAGAGCTGCAGAACTAGCTAACCACGTGAAAGGGAAAACACAAGTACCCAAGGGAAAATGCCAATTGCCCTTCTGGATAGGAGGAGATTTGAAAAGCCCAGAAGCAATAGAGATTGACTGTGAAGGAAACGTGACACTTTGCCCCGGCATTTGCATCGGTAACACTAGGAAGCAGTCTTTAATACGAATACTTCAAAACTATGATTACCACTCTCATCCTATTCTATCGATTATAGCAGAAGAAGGGCCAATAGGGCTTCTCAAAACTGCCATAGCAAAAGGACTTAGAAAAGACATGAAATTCGTTGACGAATGCCACCTCTGCTATGAAATGAGGAAACTCTTAAG
>JALHSY010000136.1 GCA_022865455.1 Candidatus Bathyarchaeota archaeon | reverse complement strand
GCGGATGAAGTGTCTGCATCCCTGGCAACTGTTTGTGCTGACTCTGCCTCCTTTCGAGCTTTTGACTATGGGACAAAAAATCCATTCAGCTCCCTCGGTACCTCTAACTAGGAGTTTGTTTTTTCCTCTTCCGAGAGTTGTTCCACAGATTAACCACATTGAGTGTTCACCTTTATATGGAGTGGCGGTTTCGGAATCTAGCCCAGATTTTGTTTCGAATTAAATGCAATAAGACAAACATTGTCCTATCCATGATTTTGGTAACTATGTGTAATCATTCCAAAGAGCAGGTATAAGGCGTATTTCCTGATCGGGAATATTCTGCGGGTCGTAATGCATCCTCATATCGTTTTTCGATACGAAATCAGTTACATTCTGTTGAATATGTCTTAAATAGTAAGATGCGCTACTCGAAATAGGTTTGAAAAATGGGAATGTTTGAAAAATTAGGTGAATACGCGTTCTTGGCATGCATAATGATGGCAGTGGTCGCTGGAATAGCATCTGGCGTAGGAGATTTCAGTTCTGCATGGATTGCGTTGGTACTAGTCGTTCTCGGCGTCGTCGTGGGCTTCACTACCATCACTGAGAAAGAAGCTACACCATTTCTTCTGGCCGCGATAGCTTTGACGGTTGCAAGTTCCGGTGGCTGGTTCTTAATTATCAATGAAGCGGTGGCCAAACTTGGAACAGTAATGAATAGCGTTCTGTTCAATATAGCGTCCTTCGTGGCTCCGGCTGCAATCATACTCGCAACAAAAATGGTCTACGAGCTGGCAAGGAAGAAATAAGTATAATCTTCTTTTCTTTTTTGTTTTACTAAAGCCAGTTTCATAACTCAGTCTCTGTTTGGGTCATAGCCCTCCTTTGGCTTCTTCCAGTGTTTCCTAAACATATTTGGTAGGCTTCCATTGCTTTCTTTCTTGATTTAATGCTTGATCCTAACGTGATGAAAAACAATAGTACAACTAGGAAATTGAGAACAGCCAACAAGTTTAAATCTGCCTTCAAGAAGTCAAATCCCACCTTGAAGTTCCATGCTACAAGCAGTATGAAGCTTATGAACATCAATAAATTCCGTTTACGCTTGAAGTTAAACATGTTGTTTTTCCATATCTTGCAATATCGGTCCAGCTCATGGCAACGGTCGCAGTTGTCGTTGAAAGCGCAATATTCACCAAAACATGGCTTATGCATTGCTCACCCACAATTGTGAACCACTCCTTTTTGTGATATAACCCATATTTCCAAAGCCATTAGCTATCGAAGTCTGTAACATGCAACTGGCAAATTAAATGGGGAAAAGTGCGGGTAGGCTTTTTCAGATTAGTAATGCGATGTAAATTGTGACCTGGTTACTGAATATCGGTGTTCGATACGAAAACGGTTACATTCTGTTGAATATATCTTAAATAGTAAGATGCGCTACGCATTCTTGTAAAAGAAAATGAGGTGATAAAAAAAATGGTAACACAAAGTCCAGGTGTTTCGAGTATTGCTGAGGTTCTTGACAGAGTACTTGACAAGGGAATAGTCGTTGACCTGTGGGCTAGAGCGTCAGTGGTTGGTATCGAAATCTTGACCATCGAGGCTAGAGTGGTAGTCGCGTCAGTGGACACATTCCTACACTACGCTGAAGAGATCACGAAGATAGAACAAGCAGCCATCGGAGTGCCTGCAACCGCATAAACAGTCAGGGACATTTAGCCTATAAAGGAGTAGAAAAATAGGAGTAGAAAAAGATGTCAAAAGAGAAAAGAGAAGAGAAAACGGCAAAGCCTGCGCGAGTAGCAGCCAAGCCTACAAGAAAGTCATTCGCGGGAAAGCACAAACGAAGGACAGCTATGCCAATGAAAGAAAGGCCAAAAGAGAGACGGCTCTCAACTGTTAAAGGGATGATAGCAAGTATAAGCGATCAGGCGATGACAAACGTCGCCGCTGTTGTTGACTTCAATGCAAGTGTTGGCGGTCTATATGAAAATATCTTGAACCATGCAAAGGAACAGAAAGAAGCCGCTACTGCCTTTAATGCAAGCGTAAGGGAACTCAATGCAAGCGTAAGGGAACAGATGAACGAAAACACAGAATACGTAAAGAACTTCTACGGATAAGCACACTCCCTTTTTCTTCTTTCATTAACTAAAATTTCATGTTGGATTTAGACAATTTGGAGGCGATGAAAATCTCTACTACGAAATCGAAAAATCTTCTTCGTGCTAAAGAAAGAGAGATGAAACAAAAGTGGTATGGGCAAGTGATGGGGAAATTAAATTATCTATCTGTTGCTATTCGTCCACAAACGGTTCGCGCGATGTATATAAAGGATGGCGCCAATAGGAAGAAGACATAACAGTTTCACAAATTCATTTTTTTATTTAAAATACTTCAGAACAGAATCCCGATAGATCCTGAGGAAATTCGTGTTAACTGTATCCTCAATTCTGAAAGGCCGTTTTCGCAGTTGTGCCTTGCAAACATGGTTTTCAATTTCTGACACAAGATTCGTATCAACTTCTTGAATATACCTTAAGTGAGCAGGTCCTAACACATCTCACCTAACATACCTCACAAAGAGGGTGCTTCTGGAAGATGAGATATGAAGCTTCACATAAAAGAGTAGTTAGAGGAAAGAGACTTCATGAAACGGCAGAAGAACGATCTCCACGTCAGAAAAGCGAAGAATGTGCCGCAGAATTATTGATCGGGCGAATAGAAACAGAATTCCTGATTCCAGCGGTTGAAGGTTTTGTTGAGACAGAGCATGTTAGAAGATTAAAGGACAGAGTCAAACTGTGGATAAGCGCTGGATACTCTCCTCACATAGTAGGACCAACAGGTTGCGGAAAAACAACGCTAGCGATGCAAGTTGCAAAGGAGCTGAGAAGACCCACTGTATGGATTAACGGTGACGAACAAATGACAACAACAGATTTGATCGGAGGATACTC
>JALHSY010000135.1 GCA_022865455.1 Candidatus Bathyarchaeota archaeon | reverse complement strand
TCACATTTAGGGCAATACCAGAATCTACCAATGACCATTCTCTTAGTCTTATCTTCCTTGCACTTGCCGCCGCATTTCAGGCAACGATGTGCCTTAATTAGCTTCCATTCTTTTGCTGTCTTCATTCTTTTTTCACCTCTTCTAGTTCGCAATTCTGGTTAGTTCTCGTGGTTCAGCTATAACTTTTCCGCAAAATCAAAAGTCATTAGGTGTTTGACACTATGTGCTTCTGAGTCTTTTAAGAACTTTGAACTCATCCTTTTCTTCCATATGGAAAACCTACGCACTTGATATAGTGCCTCTTTTCAAATCTCTCTGTTCATATCATAATTGAGAGTGTTTAGTCTTCGGTTTTTTCTTTCGGCTTTCTCTCTGCTTCCTTTCAGACTGTGGAGAATTGCCTTTTCCCTTTATGCTCTATGCTGTCTCTCCTTGAGACTATGATCGATTGACTGTTCGGTTTAGATTATCCTGCTAGGATAGTCAACTATGGTCTTTTACATTGCTTGTGCTATCTCACTATCTTTCTATGACAAATCTTCGCAAATCTGATAGAATATGCTACGTGCCTAAGACCAACAACTTGCATAGAGGCATCTAGTCGGGGCATGTCCAAAAAAATTCAAAATTTCTTTCCCATTATGATTCTTGGTAGTCTACTCTTCTTCTAATAAGAGACAGTCCGAGGTTAGAAAGAAGAACCTCAAGATTTGGACTCGGGGCATGAGCAAGTGATGTTCTTCCACTGCATGGAGATGTCTCCCGAAGAGGGGCTTCTAAGGTCTGTTTTCCCCACGCGCGCGACGCTACATAACCGTGCTTGGGAAGGGACTAATCTCACATCAACGTATTCAAAATGCCAAAATGGTTGCCGTCTGCATGGAGTGTTTTCAGAAGAGAAAATAGCGTGGCGAAAGACGCTTAAAAGGACTGTTAGAAGCTTCTTCTATCTTTCCTTGGTTTCCTTTCTCCTTCTCTCATTTTCGGCATCTTTTGCCTCTGTCATTATTACAACGTCTTTTATGGTCGTGGGTCTGTTGGTAGCCTTGAGAACTAACCTTTCTCTCCATCCGCATTCACGGCATTCGTATTTTGGCGGAGTCCATCCCATGTGAGCCGACATGTCTCCAGTCATTGAGCCGACTCTGCGGACTAGAGGGCTTTTGCAGTTAGGACAGACTTGAATATCAACATGCTTCTTTTCCTTTTCTAGCTCTTCCAAACCTTTCATTAGCTCTGGAAATGACTCACTTTCAGCTCTTTCAGTCTCTAAGGAACTAAGATGCTTTTTCTTTTTCCTTTTTTTCTTCTCTTGCTCTTGTTCCGACATTAGAGGCACTACTATGGAATAATTACAGAAAGATTGATAAAAGCATACTGTTTGGTAAGTGTTCGGCTATAACTTTTCCGCAAAATCAAAAACAGCAAAGCAAGCACTTGAAGAATTCCCAGAGCTTCAACCGCTGAAGCAGCGTCTTTCGCTTCCTGCTTCGCCTTTTTTGTTGCGACTTACCTAACAGTTACTAGATCAACCTTCGCGTTATCGAGAGACCCGTTAAGGCCTTTTTTCAGCATGTTTCTCGGCGCTTTTTCGTAACCCCGCAACTTCCTTCCTCAACTCCATAAGCTCTTTCTCAATTCTTAGACAGTCTGCATACTCGGCAAACTTCTCCTGGTAGATTTTGGACGCTTGAACAAGACTGCGCAACCGCAAAATCTCCGTCCTATCTAGTCCCGACTGCTCCAATGCCTTCATGGCCGCTGCAAGAGAGAGCATTGCCTGCTCAACCGTCAACAGTTCTCTCGGTAGCGCACGACTAGTAGTAGGCCTTTGAAATTTTTGAAATCCTACTACTTCTAAGCCGAGTCTCCTTATCTTGTGCTTGATTGAGTCCAGACTTTGCCCTAGTTCTACAGCGATTCTCTCAGGGGAAAGCCCCGCCTTAACGAATTCCTGCAATTTACGTTCTTGCTCAACAGTCCAGGTTTGCCTTTCGGCATTCTCTTACGCCTTCCCTCTGGGCCCAAGCAAAACGCCGTTGTGAAGCTTCCAATCAGGCCAGAAATCACCGTGAATAACTCTGTGCTCAAACGCCCAGTAACGATGATGTGTATCGCTTCAAGAACTATAGTGCCAACTAAACTGATGATAAGTGCTGTCATGCACCAAACAAACCTTTCGCTCGGCGGAACAGCAACGGTTTGAGGCTTCGGCTGCCGCGTTTTCTTCCCTCTTCTTGCACTCTTAGGCTCAACATGCGGTTCAGGCACAAGAATCGCCCAAATCGTGAAGATCTAACGCCAGAACAGGTGTTCGCATGGACAATTGTTTTAAGCTGAAGGTGCTCCTCTTATAACGAAGTATTGAGGTGCCTGATTGGGCAAGAAGAAAGTCTTAAGCGAAGGCGCGCTGGGCCAGATGGTGTACCCATCCGCAAACGACGTCCTAGGAGTGGCGACGAAGCTCCTAGGTTATGATCGCTTGATGGTCAAATGCCAAGACGGACATGAACGCTTATGCCGCATCCGCGGCAAGATGAAAAGACGCGTCTGGATAAGAATTGGAGACGTTGTGGTGGTTTCACCATGGGATTTTCAGACTGACAAGCGTGGTGACGTCTTTTGGCGCTATACGAGGGCGCAAGCGGAGATGCTGCGCAGAAAGGGCTACCTAACAGTCTAGTTTTGAGCGGAGAAGGACAAGTGTCTTTTAGGAAACGCGTCGACAGGAAGCTTGACAAGAAAGAAAGAAGCTACGAAACTGAACGGCTGATGAGGGATAAACGAAGCGAAGAATACGACGCTTTGGAGGAAGTTTTCGACCGTTCAACGCTCATGATAATCTACGATTTTATGAACAGAGGCGTCATAGACGAAATCCACGGGGTTGTCAACGCCGGAAAGGAATCACGAGTCTACTGGGGAAAAGACTATCATGGAAAGGAACTGGCAATAAAAATCTACTTAACTGGCTCATCAGAGTTCCGCAAAGGCATGCTCCAATACATTGAAGCTGACCCAAGATTCAAAGGAGTGAAGCATGACACGCGGTCGCTGATTTTTGCGTGGGCTCAAAAGGAATTCAGGAATCTGCAACAAGCGACAGATGCGAAAGTTCGCGTGCCCAAACCCATAGTGGTGAGAAACAACGTGCTTATCATGGAGTTCATTGGGAAAGACGGCGCCAACGCTCCTTCAATGAAAGAACTTCGGCCCAAGAACCCTGAAAGAATTTACGCCGCGCTTTTGGCTTATCTTCAGAAGCTTTATGGCAAGGCAGAGCTCGTTCACGGCGACCTGAGCGAATATAACGTCATGATTTGGAATGGTAAACCAGTAATATTCGACGTGTCACAGGCCGTCCCGATTTCTCATCCCATGGCAGACTTTCTTCTAAAACGAGACTTGACCAATTTGAATAAGTTTTTTAGCAGGTTGGGCATTAGTGTCCTTTCAACTGAGGAATGTTACAGGCAGGTCACAGGTCGTGGTAAGAACTAGTCAGCTAGTGAAAATCCCAAAGGAAAGAGTAGGCGTACTGATAGGGCCAGAAGGCAAAATCAAAAAGCACATTGAAGACTCGCTTTCAACAGAGCTCAAAATAGACAGCGAAGCAGGCGACGTGACAATAACATTGGCTGAAAATGCCCAAGACCCTTCATTGTTTTTCAGGGCGAAGGACGTCATAAACGCCATCGGAAGGGGCTTTTCGCCGGAACATGCTTTCCGCCTGATTCGAAATGAAGATGCAGCTCTGGACATCATCGATCTTCGCACCACTTTTGGAAGGTCTGAATCAGACATCAAGCGCGTGAAAGGCCGGATAATCGGGATGAACGGCAAGACTCGCCAGATAATTGAGGAGCTAACGGAAACCAACGTAGCCGTCTTCGGTGACACCGTCAGCATAATTGGCGAGATCGAGGAGGCTCAAGTAGCGCGAGAGGCCATACAAATGCTTGTTAAGGGAAGCATGCACAGCACGGTTTACAGGTTCCTGCACCGGAAACGTCGGGACCTGAAGAAGAAAAAGCTGGAACTCTGGGAAAAACCGCCTGAATAAACAGAAATAAGCAATGGCGGGCTCCCGCACTCAAGATCCAAATCATTCTAGATTCATCGGGGCCAGAGTCGTCATCGCCCACCAAGCAAGATGAGCAGGAGGCCAAAATAAAAAGCTATAGGGACCGTGGCCCGTTGAAATGCTATGCTAAAACACATCAAGGTCGTACCGTTGGCTGCTGAAAGCCTCGGCGTAAGGTCAATGTGCACCTATGCTGAAACTTCTGACGTGAAGATTCTGCTTGATGCTGGAGCGTCAGTGTGCCCGAACCGATTCGGTTTGCCTCCTCACCCAAGAGAGTTCAAGGCCATAAGCGAATGTCGCAGACGAATCGCTAACGCCGCAGACAAAGCAGAGATCGTGACATTAAGCCATTACCACTTTGACCATCACACACCTTCTTTCGGGGACTGGCTCTGCAACTGGACGGAAAGAGGGGAAACTGCCAGGCAGATTTACGAGGGAAAGAATGTTTTGGTGAAGAATCCCAAAGATATGATAAACTACAGTCAGAGACAAAGAGGATGGATGTTTGAGAGAACCGGCGGAAAATATGCGCAGACCTTCGAGGTTGCCGATGGAAGATCCTTTGTCTTCGATGAAACAAGAGTCAGATTCTCGGAACCAGTCTTCCACGGCCAAGAAGACTCATCACTCGGGTGGGTTCTAATGTCAACCATCGAATGCCGAGACGAAAAATTCATGTTTGCTCCCGATGTTCAAGGCCCGATTTCGGCACACGCGTACGAGGTGATAATGCATGAGAATCCGCAACTGCTATTCATAGGAGGGCCGCCGTCCTATCTGACAGGTTTCAAGGTGGACGAGGATCAGATTCAGGTTGGATTTGGGAATTTGGAGAAAATAGTTGGCCATACCCCCTTGACTGTGCTCGATCATCACCTTTTGAGAGACGAAAACTGGCAAGAAGAGGCAAGAAGCACGTTTGACATGGCGAAGAAAATGGGATGCAGGGTTCAGACTGCGGCGGAATTCTTGGGTACAAGAAATGACTGTTTGGAGTCAGTGAGGAGACGACTTTTCGACGAGGAACCGCCGTCCAAAGAGTTTGAGAAATGGATGCGTCTCAGCGACGAGGCAAAGAAGCATATCATGCCTCCGATCTAGTCCTCTCTTCTGGCTTCTCAACCCGCTATTCTCTCGGTGATTATTGCCCTTTGGTCTTCTCTTATTCGCTCAACCATGTTGTTTACGAGGTCTCTTTCGGTTGTCAACGTTCCAATGACGTGGTGGCTCCCGCCCGTGATGTAAGCTATTTGTTCCGTTATCTGGAAGCCGTAAGTCTCGCGCCCGTAAATGTGTGGGTTAGTGTTTATGACCACGCTGTGTATTCCTTCGCGCTTTACCATTTTTGAAACAGACATAACGTCTCTCTCAGCTATCTCTTCATATTCTCTAACGATCACGTGGACTTCATCGATCTTCCTCACTTCGCCAGTTTCCAGACTTCTCGTCAACGGAACGTTGGCGTTGCCGTCAGTTATGATGACCATCACAGGCACAGTCGACGGGTCGCGCCGTCTTGCTTCAGTCAAGACTTCCCAAGCCTTGTACATGCCTGTTGCAAGCGGGGTGAAGCCGCTGACGTGAAGGTTGACAAGAGTGTTGGCCACGACCCTAAGATTCCTGGTAGGGTGTTGAACTATCACGGCGCTCAAACCCTTCAGCGCTACTATCCCAACACTGTCCCGGAATCGGTACGCATCGCTGTGAAGCTTGAGCAAAGCCTCCTTAACAGATTCAAGGTTCAGAAGCATGGACCCGCTCAAGTCAATGACGAAAATCATGGTCAAAGGCGCCTTGTAAGTCCTCAACTTCTCACGCACATCATTCAAGCTGATGCTCAAGGCAGTATCCACAGATTTCTGGCGAAAGCGCTGCCACCGAGCTGCCTCGCGAATGGTCGCAGGCATATGAATGTCCGTGGGCTTTCCATGGGGAATCCTCCAGCCGTAAGGCTTGCCTCGGTGAAGAGCCGTTATTGTTTTGGCGTGTTTTCCCGCGTGGACGCACTGTCTCTTCGTAGTGATCCTGCCCATTTTTAGAAAGAACTTTGAAGGAGAAACGATTCTCTTCTCGAAACTCTTCACAACGGGGAATCCCTCCGACAGCTTTGACGACATAGCCACGTCGCTTACCGTTGGGATCCCTTTCCCTTTCTCGGGTTCGCCTTTGTTCTCGTAGGTCTCTCCGCGAAGCTTGCCAGACCCGACGTGGAAGCCTTCGGTAGCAGGTGCATTCGGCGGGCTTTCTCTCATCCTTTTTCCAAATCCAAAAACTGGACCGCCGAGTCTGCTAAAGAGAAATTGAAGCTTGAGTCGCCACTCGTTTATCTTCTTCATTTGGCTTCGCTTCTTTGCCTTGTCTTCCTCTTCCTTCGTGGCGTCTCTCTTGACGAAGAACATGGCCTTGCCCTTCAGAAACTTGCGTTTGTCCTCTTTCTTCTTGGTGGTTTCACCTGTCTTCTCAAGCTGAAAAATCTTCCTGAGGTTCGCCGTGAAAACGGTTGCTATCTCTTCAGGCGTAGCAGGTTCTATGAATCCTCCCTCCCTTGTTCTGTGGCTTAGGGCAAGCTCAGCAGCAACCAAAACATCGTTCAGCGTCACTTCTGTTCTGCTCTCGAAGGCTGCAAGTGTTACCGCCGCCTTGGAGATGACTAGGTCTGGCCTTAAACCGTCAACTTTCAAGTCCAAGCAGGCTTTGCATATGCTTTCGATGAGGTTATCAGGCAAGACGGTACTTTTCAGCGCCGTTCTGGCTTGCGCTATCCTGTTCCGCAATTCCTCTTGTGTTGACATGTACTTCTCGTCGAATCCTTCAGGGTCAGCCTCGAAATCCATGTTTCGCTTAACCACTTCAACTCTGTCTTCGACGGAAGTGATCGTGCCAACGGTTACTGACAGTGCAAAGCGGTCGAGAAGCTGCGGTCTTAGTTCGCCCTCTTCAGGGTTCATCGTGCCGACAAAAATGAAGCGGGATGGGTGGCTTACGGATATGCCTTCTCTTTCAACGATGTTCCAGCCTGTTGCTGCAGCGTCGAGCAAATCGTCTGCTATGTGATCTGGAAGCAGATTTACCTCGTCCACATACAAGACATTCTGGTTCGCTTCTGCCAGAATCCCCGGCTCCAGAGCTTCTATGCCTTGTTTTATCGCCTTCTCCACATCTAAGCTTCCGACGACCCTGTCCTCGGTTGCCCCCAGCGGAAGGTCTACGACGACCATTTCTCTTTCTTCAGTGGGCAGTTTTTCGCCTTTCTTGTATCGTTCACTGCATCGCGGGCACATGTTGGATGGGTCGCTGGGGCTGCAGTTGAACGGGCAGTCTTTGACAACCCTTATTTTTGGAAGGATGTCCGCTGAGGACCGAACCATGGTGCTCTTTCCCGAGCCTTTCGGCCCTCTTATCAGCAAGCCGCCGATCTTGGGGTTAATCGCGTTTATCAAAATAGCCAACTTCAGTTTGTCCAAGCCAACAATTGCAGAGAATGAAAAAACAAGCCTTTTTCGCTGCATCCTGCTGATGTCCCCGCCAAACAAATATTGTAAGAGGCAACCTTAACCTATTAGCTTTTAGCCCATTGATTAACGCATCCTTCTCTAAGGTTAATATAGCCCAGAAGAAAGCATGAGACTTGCCGAAGAATCTTCGATTGCATTCTAGATGAGTTGCGATTCATGAATTGGCTGATTCAAATGAGACACTTACAATCAAACAACCTGACTTGTATACAAAAGCATCAACGCGACTCCATCTGAACGCCGTTTGTGGGTTCTTGCATGACATGTGGAACCGGACCTGCTTCCACTGCCTCGTGCAGGCGATGAGCAAAGGCAGGCTTTTGTCAGCTCGTATGGGGGTGTAAAGGCGCCCTTTTGTTTGGGTATTCCCTATTGCAAGTGTTGTCTTGTCTGTGAACAAGTTACAACCACCACCTGAATTCATGACTATGCCCCACCCGCATACTGACGAAAGCCCAACCGTTATCACTGACAAAAGCATCGCCTAATTGTTGAATCAGCAGAAACTGGAAACCGAGCAGGACAACTTTCGCACATCAGCTATGCGAGTCTCGATCACGTCAGCAGTTTACGGCGCGCTAGATTGCGTTGTTCGCCCCTGCAGGAATCGGAAAAGGCGCGCGCCAATGCTTATATCGACGACTGCAAAGGTTTGCAGGAGGAAACGTCCGTGGGAATAATAGATTCTGTTAAGCGGGAATTTTCGTTCATAACTGGCAACTACAGAATTCTAGTCATCAGCTGGATAATAATGGATCTTGCTAGCGAAATGCCCTCGCCGAATTTTCAGTATTATGTTCAAGAGGTTTTGGGCGGTAGCGGACTGGCACTTGGGTTGATTGGGCTGGTTGGGTTCTTCTGTATGGCTGCTGTGGCTTTTCCGGGCGGCTACTTGGCTGACAAGTATGGCAGACGTTGGCTCATAACTACTATGACCTTCGGGATGGCGTCTTCATTCCTTCTCTTTGCATTCGCCCCGACATGGCACTTTGTTCTCTTGGGAACAGCGATAAACAGTCTCTGTCTCATTTATCAGCCAGCCCTTTTTTCGATGGTCCAGGATTCCCTTCCCCCTGAACGTAGAGGCATGGGATCATCCATCATTCAGCTCATTCACAGCACCTTCAACACTCCCGGCCCTGCAATAGCTGGCCTCCTCCTTTTGCAGTTTGGATTAGAATGGAGCATGAGAATAATCTATTTGACAATGACGGCTCTGTTTCTTACAGCGGCAGTCTGGCGTCTGAGACTAAAGGAGACTATGCAAAGCACAGAGCCGATCCGCTTCCGCTACTTCATTTCATCTTACCCCAAAGCCATAAAAGAGAGCTTCGGAATGTGGAAAACGCTGCCACGTTCAATGTTCTGGCTTGCAGTCTCTCAGATTCTCACAATGCTTGGGCTATCAATGTTCTTTGTAATCAACGCCGTCTACGCAAGAGACGTGCTTTTGATTCCCAAATCCCAGTGGTGGCTCGTCTTCATACCCCTGACAACTACGATGATCGTCGCCTCCATCCCAGTCGGTAAGGCGATCGATAGGTTCGGAAGAAAAGTCCCGCTGATTCTTGGACTAGCTGCGTTCGACGCTGGTCTTGCAACATTCATTGTAGGCGATCTTCTTCTTGTATCAATAGCGATGATTCTCTTCGGTCTAGGGCAATTACTTGTGATGTCCTCCTCGATGGCTCTGGCAACAGACCTGGTGGAACGAGAATACAGAGGCAAAGTAAACGGGTTCATAAACTTCATGAGTTACATAGCAATGGGGTTTGGCATGCTTCTGGGCAACTATTTGTACATAGCTTTTGCACCGCAGCTGCCATTCTATACGGCCTTGGCGCTGACTGTCCCTGCGTTCGTCATAACCATATTTCTAGTAAAAGAAGCGCG
>JALHSY010000018.1 GCA_022865455.1 Candidatus Bathyarchaeota archaeon | reverse complement strand
TCTTGCCTGATTTTCTCATGGTCCTCGTCGCTGCTCAGGTCAACATCAACGCACTCGTATTCTACGCTGTTGTCGCTGAGGAATTTCTTTGTCATCTTGCACCAAGCGCAGGTGCTTATTGCGTAGATAAGGACCTTGTGCGTGTTGTTTTTTCCTGGAACTTTTATCTTGTTCATTTTTTTCACTTGCCGTTTTGTTTTTGAGGTATGATCAAACTTTGATATAACGGTTTACTCAGCAAAATGCAGGTCTCAGACCTCTCTTGTTCAACGTCTAATGATAAGAAAGGTAGGGTGGCAAGGGGAAGCTCAGTTCAGCATTTCTTTTAGCCTCTCGTTCACTTCATCCCAGTTGACGATACTCCAGAAAGCCTCCACAAACTTGACTCTGTCATTCCTGTAGTCAATGTAATACGCATGTTCGAAAACGTCGAGAACCATCAGAATCCTAAACATCGGGTAAACATTCGTGTTGTGCTTCTCAATCTGCATAATAATCGGTCTGCCGGTCTGTCTGCACCAAGTCAGCGCCGCCCATCCCGAACCTTCCACGCTTGTTGCGGTTAGCGTGAACTCTTTCTTGAAGCGGTCGAAGTTTCCAAACTCCTTTTCCAAAGCATCGCCTAAAGCACCGCTAGGTTTTCCACCACCGCTCTTGCCCGCCGGAGCCAAGTTGCCCCAGAACAGCGAGTGCAGCACGTGCCCGCCTATGTTGAAAGACAACTCCTTCAAAGTTGACTTAACGTCTAGCTCTGCATTCTCTTTCCGCGCCTTGTCTAGTTTCTGAAGAATGTTGTTTGCTCCGTTGACGTAGGCTTGATGGTGCTTCTGATAGTGTATCGTCAGTTGCTGCTCTGAAATGTACGGCTCCAAATCCTTAAACCCGTAAGGCAGCTGTGGCAAAGAGTAAAGCTTATTTTGTTCCAAATCTGTCACCTCCTAATGCTCTGTCAAGGACTGTTTTTATAGTTTACCATAGTCTGAGCAGGCGCATGCTCACTTCATGCTTTCGATGACTCGGGAAATGTCAACATCTTCTATCGGCAGCTTCGTAAGCGGTATCCCCCTGACCTGAGGAAGATTGTCGCGGAAGGTAGGTCGGTCATCCTTGTAGAAAACTCCAATCGGGATGCGGTCGCCCCATTCGAGGCTCTTTTCTAAAGCTTTCTGCCTGTCGCTGACATCGTGCCTCGCCTCTTCCAGCTTGTAGACTCTCTGACGGAACCACTCGAAAGTGTTAAGGTAGTTGAAAGTCACGCACGGCTGAAAAATGTCAATGTAGTTGAAACCTCTGTGCCTTGCGGCCTGCACTATCAAGCTCTGCAGATGCTTGGGGTCTCCAGCAAAACCGCGAGCCACAAATGAACCATTACTCACAAGCGCGTGAGCGATTGGATTCAACGGCGGAACCGCTGAACCAAACGGCGTAGACTTCGTCCTGAACCCAGTTTGACTTGTCGCCGTCGTTTGTCCAGTTGTCAACCTCAGAATCATGTTGTTATGAACTATCAGAGTCACGTCAATGTTGCGCCTGACCGCATGGCAGAAGTGGTCCCAACCTTCGTCATAGCAGTCAGCGTCTCCTGAAAAGCCAAACACTGCCAAGGCAGGATTCGCGAGCTTGATACCCGTTGCCAAAGGCAGAACCCTGCCATGAATGCCATGGAACGTGTTCACGTTAACGTAGTCACTTATCTTGCCGTGACAGCCTATTCCACTCACGGCGACCACCTGCTCTCTTTCGATGCCTACTTCGACGAGCGCGCCCTTGAGAGCCGAAAGAATGCCGAAATTCCCGCAGCCAGGACACCAAGTGTTCTTGGCAGGAGTGTTCAAATCCTTCAGGCCAACCGCGCGCGCTATGCCTTACATGCGAAACTTCATGCCCAACCCAAGCCATAAAAATCGCCACTTAACCGTCTAAGCCGCCGATCACCCTGTTTTTCATTCCGATCCGCTCGTACTTGATTAGAAAACTTTTTTATCCACCTCTCTCGCACACTTGTTAGAGAGCATGCTTATGAAAGCTAAACCTGACAGAACAGTAGACTGTTTAGGTCTATACTGTCCCGAACCCGTTTTCAAGACAAGAATGGAACTCGACGAGCTGAAAGTAGGCGAAACGCTGGAAGTCCTTACAGATGACCCAGCAGCGGAAGAAGACATACGAGCCCTCGTAAAGCATTTGGAACAGGAACTCGTAAGCGTAAGCAAAGAGGGAAACGCGGTTCGGATATTGATCAAGAAGGTGAAATGAGTGAGTGCAAAGAAGAAAATATTGTACGTACAAACAAGCGGAGTTGACAGACCCGAAAGAGCCTACGCGCCGTTCATTCTGGCTTCGACAGCTGCAATGATGAACATCGACGCAACCATATACTTCGTTATAAGAGGCATAACACTGCTCAAAAAGGGAGAAGCCGAAAAAATAAAAATAGGCAGCTTCCCATCTCTCAAAGACGTGATGAACCAAGCGATAAAGGCAGGCGTGAAACTGGTTGTCTGCGAGCAAAGCTGCGGCTTGCTAGGAATTCCACGCGGAGAATTCGTGCAGGAAGCCAACATTGTCGGAGCAGCAACACTCAACGACCTCGCCCTCAGCGCAGACGCAGTTCTATGCTTCTGAGCTAACAGACAATGTCAACCGCAAGACGCGTCTACATGGATCACGCGGCAGGCAAACCCGTCGACCTACGAGTAGTAGAGGCCATGCTGCCCCACATGAAAACATTCTATGGCAACCCCTCATCCTTACACCAGTTTGGCCAAGAAGCAAGAAAAGCGCTGGAAGACGTGCGAACCAAAATTGCAGAACTGATCAATGCTGAAAGAAAAGAGTCAATAATCTTCACTTCCGGAGCGACAGAAAGCAACAACATGGCCATCAAAGGCGTCGCCAACCGCAATAAAGACCACGGAACACGCATCATAACGTCAAGCATCGAACACATGTCCGTCGTCAATACATGCAAGTTCCTGACCACGAAAGGGTTTGAAGCCGTTTTTCTTCCCGTCGACAACTACGGCTTCGTGAAGCTTGAAAGCTTGGAGAAGGAATTGACCGACAAAACCGTCCTTGTCTCAATAGTCTACGCGAACGGCGAAATCGGCACAATCCAACCCATGAAGGAAATCAGCAAAATAGTCCACTCCAAAAACGCCTATCTGCATGTTGACGCGACAGCCGCGTGCGGGGAAGTGCCGATAAACGTCAAGGAAGAGGGCATAGACTTGCTCACGGTCTCTTCCAACAACATGTATGGACCCAAAGGCATTGGCGCACTATACATAAAGGAAGGCATACGCATAGAGCCACTGTTGCATGGCGGAGGACAGGAGCGAGGGTTAAGGTCTGGAACAGAGAACCTGCCGAGCATAGTGGGGTTCGGAAGGGCGGCGGAAATAGCTAAGAAGGAAATGCAGAGCGAAAGCGGAAAGCTGGTCAGACTGAGAGACAGGCTCATCGATGGTTTGCTCAGGCCCATCCCATATTCGTTCTTGAATGGGCATCCAACCAAACGGTTGCCCGACAACGTTTCGGTCAGATACAGTTTCATAGAGGGCGAGTCAATGCTGCTAAGCTTAGACATGATGGGTGTAGCTGCATCCTCAGGCTCTGCCTGCACAGCGAAGACTCTGGAACCTTCACACGCGCTGTTGGCAATCGGACTGAAACACGAGGAAGCACACGGCTCGCTGATGTTCACGTTAGGCAGACAAAACACTGAAGAGGAAGTGGATTACGTAGTAAGCCTAATGCCAAGCATCGTCAAAAGGCTAAGAGCGATATCGCCCTTAACACCGAAGGAGCTGAACGAGTGATGTACACGGAAAAGGTTATGGAACACTTCAAGAACCCGCGCAACATGGGAGAAATCCCAGACGCTGACGGCGTGGGCACAGTTGGAAACCCTGTTTGCGGAGACCTGATGACGATCTACGTCAAAGTCAAAGACAACCGACTTGAAGACATAAAATTTAAAACTTTCGGCTGCGGATCAGCAATCGCGACGAGCAGCATGATAACCGAGCTGGCCAAGGGAAAAACATTGGAAGAAGCCATGAAAATCACACGTGCAAACGTGGCAGACGAGCTAGGCGGGTTACCGCCAGTAAAGATGCACTGCTCCAACCTTGCCGCTGACGCGCTGCACGCAGCGATAGAAGATTACTACAAGAAGAGGAAAGCCGCTGAAGAGTTGAAAAAATGAAGTCAGAATTCGTTAAGTGCGAGTATTGCAAGGCGGAAGTTCCGTCTGAAGCGTGCAAGCTTGCAGCGCACACCACGGTCATTGACGGCAAAGAATACGTCTTCTGCTGCGTAAAATGTGCTCAAAGGTACAAAAAGAAGAAAGAGAAAACAAGATAATGTAGAGATGAAAAAGGAACTCATTGGAAAACGCGAGCACTAGTATAGGATCTTTCACTAAAGCGACTACTAATCCCTTTCAATTTTCCCCATTCATTCTAGTTTCTGACATTTCGGACAGATGTAAGACGCAGTGGTTCCCGTTCTGATTTTCTCGATAGGCGTATTACATTCTGGGCATGGCTTCCCAGTCTTGTATCCTACGAGAAAATCGGCCGCAGTGAACTTGCCCTTGTGCCCATAAAAGTCCACTTCGAAGGCTGCGCCGCCCGCTTTGATGCTTCTGCCTAACACGTCTCGGATTGCCTCGTACAAAGCGTTTATCTCCTCTTCAGACAAGGATGAGATTTTCCGGTTGGGGTGCAGTCTTGCCTTAAACAGAATGTCTTGTATGTAGACGTTCCCTATGCCTGCCACGTTTTTCTGGTCGAGCAAGAAGCTCTTGATGCCCGTTTTCTTGCCCAGCAGCGTTCTCTTGAAGCGTTCCAACGTGAATTCCTCCTGCATCGGCGAGATTTCAAGCTGTGAGGCCATCTTGTGCTTGGCCAATTCCTTCTCAGGAACAAGGTGAATGTAGCCGAACCACCAGAAATGCGCCGTGAAACCAGTTTTATCGGTGAAAGTAAGTCTAAAATGGTACTTTTCAGGAAGCTTCTGTTTCGGAGCGAAGTAGAGGAGTTCTGCGCCCATTCCAAGATTTATGAGCAGAAGATATTGAGGGTCGAGTTCTACGAAAAGCCATTTCCCATGGTTTGAGACGCCTTTGACGGTCTTTCCCTTGGCAGCTTTCGCGAATTGCTGGACTGGCATGTTCAGGTTTTTTGGCTGTTTAGCTTCGATGTCTGCGATGCGTTTTCCTCTTGTCTCTTTGTCCATCTGCTTAGCAATCACTGTTATTTCAGGTAGCTCAGGCAAGTGTCACCAGTCCAATGGTCGAAGAATAACGCACGACTTGCTCATAATGACTGCAGGAAATGTCAAGTCCTGTAAGTTGAGGAGTTGCGCGGTCAAATCAATCATTTACCTGTTAACTCTTCGACTTCTTTTGCACCCTTCTTTAGTTCTTCGAGCTGCTGCTTATCCACTTTCAGAAGCAAGGCTTGAAATTCTCCCACATGCGTCTTCTCTTCTTTAGCTATCTCCAGCAAGACTTTCTTCAGGTCTTCGTTTTCAGTTGCTGCTGCAAGTTGCTCGTAAAGGTTCACAGCGTCCAGTTCGGCAATTATCCCTACCCGCAAAATCTCCATATCCGTCCATTTCTTGCCAATCTTCACCAGGTTTACAGGTATTTGCGACAACATTTTCCCAGCACCATCTGTTGTTTTCATGCTCACGGTAGTGCTTAAATAAGATGTACTCATAAGACTTTGCCATCAGAGCGTGGCGAGCACTATGGAAAAGTGGGAATGCTCAGTTTGCGGTTACATTTACGATCCCGAAGTAGGAGATCCGGAACACGGAGTAAAAGCTGGAACACCCTTCGAAGCGTTGCCTGAGGAGTGGGTTTGTCCAGTTTGTGGTGCACCTAAAGATCAATTCTTCAAGAAATAGTAGGAAAGCACCAGTGTGGGCGGTTTTTCAAAAATTTAATATTGTGATAAGAGCAACTTCATATTGATTAGTCATGCCAATCACGAATATAAGAAAAAGAGACGGAAGAATCGTCGATTTTGACCCCAACAGAATCAGAGATGCAATCCACAAGGCGTTCATTGCAGTTGAGCTGGGAGACGGGGAAAAAGCCGAAACGGTGACACGTGAAGTAATCAGGCTTCTGGGGGAAAAGTTCAAGGAAACGACGCCTTCGGTTGAAGATGCCCAGGACTTCGTCATTGAAGTCTTGCGAGAAAGCGGCTACGGAAAAGTCGCATATGAATATCAAGCCTACAGAAAGAAAAAGGATGAAATAAGACAGTTAAGAGGAACGCTTGGGATAGAAGAGCCGAAACTGACAGTCAACGCCCTCGAAGTTTTGAACAGAAGATACCTCCTGAAGGACGTGAACGAGAAAATCATAGAAACACCAAACCAAATGTTCGCAAGGATTGCAGCTGCCATAGCCAAAGTTGACAGGAAATACCGCGGAGATCCGGAAGAAAGCCAGAGAGTCTTCTACGAAATGATGGCGCGACTCGAATTCATTCCCAACTCGCCAACGCTTTTTAACGCTGGAACCAAGCTCGGCCAACTTTCCGCATGTTTCGTCCTACCAGTTGGCGACTCGCTGGAAAGCATTTTCACCGCTGTAAAAGACATGGCTCTGATTGAGAAGAGCGGCGGAGGAGTGGGCTTTAACTTCTCCAGATTGAGACCCAAAGGCGACGTCGTAATGTCAACCAAGGGCGTCGCATCTGGCCCGGTCAGTTTCATGCGGGTTTTTGACACGGGCACCGAGGTGATCAAGGCCGGGGGGAAGAGAAGAGGCGCCATGATGGCGATTCTGAGAG
>JALHSY010000134.1 GCA_022865455.1 Candidatus Bathyarchaeota archaeon | reverse complement strand
CCTTGAGGTCGTTGAAACCGATTTTGCAGAAATCTTCCTGTTGAATGATAAACCGATCTTGGCCAAGAAGGAAAAGAGCATTTATCCAACCCTAATTTTCAACGAGTATCTTACCATAGCCCCAAAAGCTGTTGTCGACATTGGAGCAGTTCCTTACGTGTGCAAAGGAGCGAATGTAATGGCGCCCGGCATCAGAAGGTATGAAGGGGAGTTTAAGAAGGGCGCCCTTGTTTTTGTCGTTGATGAAAAGCACGGCAAGGCACTTGGAGTCGGGGAAGCCCTATACGATTCTGAAGAGGCAAGGAAAGTCAAACAGGGCATTGTCATCAGGAACGTTCATTTCGTAGGCGACAAGACATGGAATTTCATCAGGGAGTTCACGACTAAGAGTCAATGAAATGTAGAAAGCCGCGCGAAGAGACAACAGCACGCTGGCATTTGCAGACGTCCACTGCTCCGAGATGCCTGCTTGCCCACGTTGTCAAACGCAATGTTCATATTTTGGGTGATGATAGCCACTCTGTTAGACAATTCAATGAAGTTGGACAGGTGAATGCGATTATTGACATTCGAAAGCTTTTGCTGTTCTGTGTTGCGATATTGATGATAACGCCAGCATTGTCTGTTGCAAGGATTGAAACGCCAAGAACCATACGTGTTCCGCAGGACTTCGCGACCATTCAAGAGGCAATAAATAATGCAAGCGAGGGCGACACGGTCTATGTATCAGCAGGAACTTACTATGAGCACTTAATCGTCAACAAGACAATTTCGCTCGTCGGCGAAAACAACACGACCACTATTATTGATGGCAGCAATGGTGGGACTGTGGTTCGAATAACTGCAAATGACGTCAACGTAAGCGACTTCAAACTGCAGAACAGTGGCTGGGCATGGGAAAGAAGTGGTGTAGAAACTCAATGCGCTAACAACTGCAGGATTGAAAACAATGTTCTGTTTCATGCTTGCCCCAACATTCGACTGAACTATTCGCGCGACTGCATTGTCGTTGGAAACAGAATAGACCACATCACCCCGATGGCGTATGGAATCAGACTGACGGAATCAGTCAATTGTACAGTCACCAACAACTTCGTGTCGAAGAACATTGACGGCATCGTATTTGAAAACTCGTCGAGTTGCATGGTGTTTGGCAACGATGTCACCCAAAACAGCTATGGAATAAGGTTGTATTCCTCATCATTAAACAATGAAGTGTTCGCAAACAATGTCTACGCCAATGATTACTGCGGCGTGATATACTCGGTGCTAAGCATGCCACCCCCACTAGGCAACGCTGTTTTTCATAATAACTTTGTTGGCAACAACAAGTCCTTCATCATTCAATCCGGCGGCAACGCTTGGGATAACGGCGTGGAAGGGAATTGCTGGACGGATTATGCGGGCGCCGATCTTGACCACAACGGCATAGGAGATACCCCTCACAGTCTCGAGATGGGCAAGGACAAATATCCGCTCATGGGTCCCTTCTCTGAATTCAGTCTCCAATCAAGCGAGAAAACATACACCGCAGCTACCGTCTGCAACTCAAACATAACCAATTTCAGTTTTGAAACAGCAAATAATGAGTCAAAGATAGAATTTGATGTCAACAGCACGACCAACGTCACGGGATTCTGCCGAATCGCGGTGCCAACTGAGTTGATGAATCGCCCGTTCACAGTTCTAGTTGACGACAACGTTGGCTCCAACGCAACATTGAAGGCTTTGCAAGAAGCCTCAAGCTTGACGCGCACGTCGTTGTACTTCTCCTACGCTCCAGGGCCGCATAAGATAGTACTTGTATCAGGCTTTGTGCCATCCTCCTTTTGGGATGCCTTTCTCATCCCAATATTGCTGGTTGGATCGGCTATTGGGGCATGTTTGGTGATTATTGTCTTCCGAAGGAGGCTGAGAGCGAGACATGCATCCTAGACATCCGGTCTCCTTGATTCTAGAACCTACTTACAGTAAACTCAAAAGGCCTAAAGCTTCTACATAATATTCTGTTTCTGGAGAATAGCCACGCCATCTCCTCACGTAGGAGACGGGATGTGATGTTTTCTGGACAAAAGAGAGTGCGCAGATGCTTTCGCCAGGTTAGTGTTGTGTGATAGAACAGTTCGATCACAAAGAAAAAAGGAGGAGTTGCGGGTGAAATCTCCAGGAAGTGGCGGGTTCGAATCCCACCCCGCCCGCCACAGCAACATCATAACAAAATAGTTTTATCTCTCGCAGAATCAAACATAGATGAAGAGCGGGGGCAGAGCAAATGCAAACTATGTCAGTGAGAATACTGAAGATTATAGGGCTCCTGACAATAACGCTCAATTTGATTGTCCTGAGCCATGTTCCCTTGCAAACCGCCAAAAGCACCGATCCTTCCCTCTTAACATGTTTTCTTGTAACAACCCCCAACGGAAAAACCATCCAAAGCTTTGGCACCATACAAGAAGCCATCAACACTGCAGAAAACGGCTCAACCATCCAAGTTCCCTCAGGAACCTACTATGAACACGTGATCATAAACAAGACAGTCTCACTCATCGGAGAAGAAAATTTTACTTCAGTAGTTGACGGTGGCAACAACGGCACAGTTGTAGAGATAACGGCAAATGACGTCTTCATAACTGGGTTCAAAGTGCAGAACAGCGGCTACGGCTGGGACAGAAACGGTATTTACGCTCACAACGTTGACAACTGCACTGTCAAACACAATTACCTGTTTAACGTTTGCCACAATATCAAAATAGGATTTTCACACAACTCAGAGGTTATAGAAAACACGATTAATAGCACAATGATTTCACCCACCATGTATGGCATAAGAATTGAAAACTCTACTAACTGCATAGTCGCCTACAACAACGTTTCAGATTGTGTTGGAAGCATTCACCTACAAAACGCCACATACTGCACCGTTACCAGAAACTACCTCTTCAAAGACAGCCAAGGCATCCGCCTCTATTCGCCTTGCACATACAACAACATCACAGAAAACACAATATGTAACAACACCTACGACGGAATGGTTTCAATAATGCCTACGAACAACACTTTAAGAGACAACCGCATTTTCCACAACAACTTCATCAACAACACAAATCCCTTCATCATCCAGTCCAACTACAACATCTGGGACGATGGTTACCCTGCAGGAGGAAACTATTGGAGCAGATACAACGGCACAGACCTCAACAAGGGAGCATACCAAAACGAAACTGGAAGCGACGACATAGGAGACACACCATATGCTATCAACACTTATGATAAGGACAGATACCCACTAATGCGCCCGTACAACTCTGTCCGAAACCTCAACTCGACTCTGACATATCAAACCATACAATCAGCAATCAATGCTCCTGAAACGTTAGAAGGACACGTAATTCTCGTTGGAAGCGGAACATACCACGAACATGTAGTAGTAAACAAAACACTGTCACTTGTCGGAGAAGAACAAACTGCAACAGTCATAGATGGAGGAAAAAAAGGCACAGTCCTAACCGTGAATGCAGATAGCGTCACCGTCACAGGATTTGCCATAAGAAACGGCGGACCAATCTATCCACCTTGGGGCAACGACTGCGGCATTATCTTGGAATACTGTTCAGGAGCCAACATAACGGACAATCTAGTTACAGAGAATCGCATCGGAATCTACCTCTACTATTCAACAAACAACAACATACAAAACAACATAGTCCACTCCAACCAAGAAAACGGAGTCTGGCTGTGGTTTTCAGGCAACAACACCCTCAAAGAAAACAAAGTATTTGACAACAGGTACAATTTCGGAGTCTTCGGTGCAGACTCTACACATTTCTACAACACAATAGACACAAGCAACACCGTAGACCAAAAACCAGTCCAGTACTTAGTCAAAGCTGAAAACAAAGTATTTGACAACCAAGCAAACACAAGCACGTTATATCTTATTAGCTGCACCAACGTGACAGTGCGAAACCTGAACCTGTCAAAAAACGGACACGGCGTCTTCTGCTACAACACTACACACTCCAAAATAGAAAACGTAACCACATTTGAAAACAACTACGGCATATACTTTCAAAACTCAAAAAACAACAGCGTGAACAAC
The DNA here is from genome assembly GCA_022865455.1 of Candidatus Bathyarchaeota archaeon. GTDB lineage: Archaea > Thermoproteota > Bathyarchaeia > Bathyarchaeales > Bathycorpusculaceae > 20-14-0-80-47-9. Next base: position 5,126 of record JALHSY010000134.1, on the reverse strand, counting down.
AACCACTGCACAGACAACTGGGTTGGAATATGCCTCCAAGGCTCAGACTATAACACGGTGGAAAACAACACCGCCTCTTCCAGCGAGAAAGCATTCTCTCTTTACGAGGCAAACAACAACAACCTCACAGGCAACACAGGTTCCAACAGCCTCTACGGAATCCGCCTCTACGCCTCCAACAATAACAAAATCCACCACAACAACCTAATCAATAACACCGAACAAGCCAGCTTAGTCACGTGCTACCAAAACAGTTGGGATGACGGTCTCGAAGGAAACTTCTGGAGCAGTTACAACTGCTCTGACGCTAACAGAGACGGCATAGGAGATGAACCACACATTATCGACAGCAACAACTTTGACCACTATCCTCTATTCGGCATCTTTCACAATTTCAGCGTAATAAACAATGAAACAACATGTTATGTGATGGTAATAACAAACTCAACAATACTCAACTTCGCTTTCGAGGACTCAAACAACACAGTCAAACTGACAGTAAACGGGTCTGACGAAACCTATGGATTTTGCAGGATCTGCATACCTCACACACTTCTAGAACCAGAGATTGCCGTTATAATTGACGCAGGAGCAACAGAACCCCTCTACGCAAATTATTCTCTCCACGACAACGGCAGTTGCAGATGGTTATACTTCGCATATCAACACACGACACATGAAATAACCATAATCCCAGAATCTTGGCTTCCACTTTCCTTCTGTACCTTGATATTTGTAACTCTATGGTGTCTCCTCAATAGAAAACAATTCTCAAAAAGCGCGTGTTGAAATGCAGAATTTGTACATTAGACAAGGATGAATTGACAAAAGATATAGAACTTAGTCACGAAAATCTTTTGACTCTGAGACGATCATAATACAACACCGAAAACAGAAAAGGGAGAAAGGAAAATGAGAAAGTGCCGTAGTTTTGACTCCGTTTCTTTGCTTCTGATAACATTGCTGCTTGGCTTGTTCTCTTTCTTGAGAGGCTTCTAAAGAAAAGGGGCTGAAGATTCAGTTGAGAACCTTTCATACGTTGCTCTCGCAGGACAAATCGACTGCTGACACCCGTTACTAGACGTAGAACTCTCTTTCAGAAGATTTAATTAGCTTGGATTGACACATTATGTATCTGATAGAAATTGGGAGAGAAGGGAGAATTTGAAAAGAAAGAATAGCTATAATGTTGTTTCGCTGATTCTAATACTGACAATTGCAGCAAGCACTTTGATGTACTCGCCTATTGAAACAAGCCAAGCTCAAGGCAACACGATGACTTTCACCACTGGTGAAACCATCAACATTAACAGCAATGTTTACATAGATTTCTGGTCAAACGTTTCAATGACATTCACTTCAGGCATCCAAATCCAGTTCATAGAAGTCTTTGATGGCGACGGCCTGATTGAACCCTGCGACGTAATACAAGTTGTGTTTCCACCAGGATTCGTAATGGAGCCATGCTCATGGTGGGAAGTTCTCGATCCACTGGGCAACCCGACGGGATATGAATTCCACATAGACCAACAGTATGGCCCTGATGAATTCCACGTTGACATGGTGTGGCCGGACGTATTTTGGCTTCCTACAGGAATCAACATAGCCGAGAAAAAGATCAGCGTGATTGAGCCTTGCCAATACTATGTCGTGCACTGGCCCTCAGGATGGTATCCAGCGCCTTGCAGTTGGTGGGAGATAATCGATCCAGAAACTGGCCATCCAACAGGCTACGAATTCCACGTTGACTGGACGAATGAGAGCTGCGAGTTCCACATCGACGAAGTGATACCCGGTCCGTACATACTGCCATTTCCATGGCATCAAATAGAGGCGCGAAAGAAGATCGTGCAAATCCTTCCATGTGACTGGTACACGATACTGAGTGGCCCAGTACCCGAAGCTTGTAGTTGGTGGGAAATAATGTATCAAGGTGAACCCACTGGCGTAGAGTTCCACGCTGACCAGTCTATACCCACCAGCCAGCTGTTCCACGTTGACATAGTGTCACCTGACCCATCGAAGATACCGCCGACATACCCAACAACCGCCAGAAGAAAAATCAGCACCATAGAACCCTGCACGTGGCTTAAAGTGGACGATCTCACGTCAACGCCGCAGCCGTGCACATGGTGGAAGATAACGAATCCAGCAATCGGCGACTACGAGTTCCACGTTGACCAGTCAAACCAAGATGGAACATTCCATGTTGACCAAGTGTACCCAGCTACAATACATATCACGCCAGCCACAGATACAGTCACTGCAGAGAAAAAAATCACCACCATAGGATCATGTGACTGGTTCAAAGTCATCGACCCTGCAAGCTGGCTTCCTCAGCCATGCTCATGGTGGAGAATAACATCGCCGCAAGAATGGGCGGGGGTCATATTCCACGTTGACAGCACTGATCAAGTAAGCAAATTCCACATAGACGACGCTGATACGCTACCGCAAGGTCCAACTCCACCACCGTGGAGTGTGACCGCTGAAGAGTACACACCGCCTGAACCATGGTACATCAAGCCTCCGCACCCAGACTACGCTCCAAGCGGAATGCCAGACTTTGACCAAAAGCAGGATCGGTGGGGTCCAGGCGTTGACATCTACACGTGGTGCGGTCCAGTGTCAGTCGCAAACTCGCTGTGGTGGCTTGACTCAGAATACGAGTCACTCAACTTCCCGCAGGCAGTGCCTCCGCCGATAATCAGCGACCACTTCCCACTTGTGACCTCATACAATCCAGGCGTATGGGACGACCACGACCAGCAGAACGTTGACCCGCTAGTCAGAAACTTGGCCTTCCTGATGGACACGGATGGACAGCGCACAGGCTTAACGCACCAAGGCACGAGCTACATTGACATGGAAACAGGAATCTCGCAATACCTACAACAACAAGGCGTAAACCCAATCGGAGACTGCGACGGAGACGGAAAAGTCGAACCCGACGACATAACCATAATCAACAACGCAATGGGATCAATGCCCGGAGCACCTAACTGGAACATGGCCGCAGACGTAGTCATCAATAACCTGATTGACATGATGGACTTGGGCACTGCAAGCTCGCATATTGGCCAGACAGGCATGTTCTACGAACACACAGAGGAATTCGCAGACTTCTACTGGATCGAAGCTGAGATCGAACGCTGCCAAGACGTTGAGCTCTTCCTAGAGTTCTGGCAGTGGATAGGCAGCAGCTGGGTGAAGCTGTACCAAGACCCCAGCCTCGAAGCAGGCCACTTTGTAACCTGCGCGGGAGTGAACTCCACAAACCGAGAACTACTCATCAGCGACCCCTACTGGGACACTTTTGAGGCAGGCGCGACGCAAGGACGCTCGCCAGTAGCACATCCATATCCGCACCCGTCATCAGTTCACAACGACACACGATACGTCTCACACGACGAATACATTGCCTCACTGTGGATGGTTCCCCCGCCTTCACCATACGGATCAAAGCCCGTCTGGGAACTAACCGGATATCTGCAGGCGCATGGCTACGACCAAACTTGGCACGCATTCATCAGAGCCGCAGTGGCAACCTCGCCGCTAGGCGTCCACGACGTTGCCGTCACAAACGTCACAACCTCCAAGACAGGCTGCTTGCCGATGGAAACGGTTGGCATTGGCCACAACCTGACCGTTGACACGACCGTTGAAAACGAAGGAGACTTCACTGAAACCTTCAACGTACAAGTGAAGGCGTCGAACATATCGCATTCCATAACCATCAGCATAGTCGCTGTCAACAACCTCCTAGTGGGAGAAAAGAGAATACTCTCAATCAACTGGACTGTATCAGGCGTGCTCTACGACAACTACACTATAAGCGCTGTGGCAGACACGCTTCCTGGAGAAACGCACGTAATAGACAATACGTACACTGATGGCTCAGTATTGGTGACAATGCCAGGCGATGTTGACGGAGACCTTGAAGGCGGGCGATACGACGTGGACTTGTTTGACGCTGTGAAACTGCTAGCAGGGTACGGCTACCGCAGAGGTGAACCCGCGTACAATCCCAACTGTGACATCGACAACGACGGCAGAGTATTCCTCTTCGACGCTGTCATACTGCTAGGCAACTACGGAAAGAAATATCCATAATCCCTCTTTTTCTATTTCTTGACTAAACAGAAGCCTCTAGCCTCAAGTCAAGCAGTTAACAAGAGACAGCACTGACTGACAAAGGTTCAAGTGGAAATCCTGACGGCTTCTAACATTGAGGATTGAGGTGCCGTTACGGATAGAATAGGCTTGCTTTCAACCATGACCACATCCTTCATACTCGGCGTCTGCATTGTACTTGCTGCGGCCGCTTTGACATCACATCCGAACACCAGTGGAGAGCTTCCCGTAAGACACGATACCCGCTATGTCGCTCATCAGATCCCAGGTGAAACTCCATGGGATTTTCCTTCAAAGGCCGAACCTAACCAAGGTCCTTGGACTAAGAGTTCATGTCGGCGGGATATCAGGTCTCTCAACCCTATGCATGCCAACCGCCAAGATAGCTACGACCCGCTTGCCTACGAACAATGGATGAATGCTGAGGACAAACGTTGCTAGACCAGATACTAAGGGAATATACGCACGCCAAGGGCTTGAAGCTCACCTGCAATAATACTGCCTGAAAATCAGGCCGAAATGTTGCCAAATACTGCTTAAAAGTGGAAAATGAACCCAAAACTCAAATCCCTGATCCACAAAACCCTCTAGCAGACAAATCCTTATTATATAATCAGATGCAGAATTAAGAAAAACTTAAACTCTAGAAGAGCGAATAAATGGTGTTAGAGAGGAGAAGTTTGCCAAGTTTGGGCGGTATACTCCGCAAATCCAGAAAGGAAGAAAGGGGAATTGAGGTTAAAGGTGCCTCTGGCAAGACCTATCTCAAAGCCATGCCTCTCCGCGACTTGGCTGAGTTGGACGGTGTCAAGAAAGAAGTGAACTCTGGAAACATCTTGATTCTCAGGATCACTCCTCTCGCAAACAAGAGCCTTGATGACGTCAAACGCGCAGTAAACGAGCTGTGCGAGTTCGCCGACTCGGTTGGCGGAGACATTGCAAGACTCGGCGAGGAAAGGGTGGTCATCTGCCCCCCAGGCGTGAAGATTTGG
>JALHSY010000133.1 GCA_022865455.1 Candidatus Bathyarchaeota archaeon | reverse complement strand
TTGCCCAAAATCTCCGCGTGCAGGGACACGTAGTACCCTGTTTTCATGTACCTGTAGTCATTGTTGACGTTGACTATAAAGTCTTTAATTGAAGAGTTCAGGAACGCAGACGGCTTCATTCTAGACGTGTTTTTTGTTAGGCCGATGTTTGAGACGACCAGCACCCATAGGACACCAGATGACTGAAACTTCGGTATTGCGTGTGTCATATTTAAAACTAACTGTACGTTTATATCAGAAATTCGGGCAACAACTAAAACGGAAGAGGAACCCACACGTACAAGACCCTTGAAGTCCTAGGTCCTGAACATGAATTTTCACTAGTCAACGATGAATTGAAAGCCTTGCCCATAGTTGACAAGGTCATGAAAGATTTTCACGGTCGCATAGTCAACTTCGTCGAGCAGCCACATTTCACGTTTGGAAAGGAGCTTCAGTTGCACGTTATGGAGGTCAAACCCAACGCGCCGTTCAGGTCGCCAGTAAGCTTCGAGGAAACCATGCAAGAAGCGGTCCTGACTCTCACTGATTTCTTGGAGCGCAAATACAAAGCGAATCTTCTCGGCAGTGGTATGCACCCTTTGCTTAGGCTTGAAGACACGGGCGTGTGGCCTCACCGCCACCGACAGATTTACGAAGCATACAGCAAAGTCTTCAACCTCAAACGGCATGGATGGCTTAACATCCAAAGCTTTCAGCTCAACCTCCCGTACCAGGATGAAAAGAGCGGGATACAATTGCATAATGTTCTGGCAAATCTGTGTGCCTATTTGCCAGCGATTGCCGCATCTTCACCTTTCTATGAAGGCAAACTTGGGGAATACGTTGACAACAGGCTGCATTTTTACATGCTGAACCAGAAGGAAGTGCCGTCGGTCGCCGGAGATGTGGTTCCCGAATATGTGGGGTCATTCAATGAATATGAGGATAGAATCATCGGGAAGTATTCGCGAGACCTATCAGCCGCTGGAGCTGGGGGCCTCCTTCTTGGTAGGGATTGGGTAAACTCGCGTGGGGCGATTTTTCGGTTTGACAGGAGAGCTGTTGAAGTTCGAGTGATGGATGAGCAGGAATGTGTCAAATCAGACGTGGCGCTAAGTTGCTTCATCCGCTCGGCGATAAGAGGTCTGATGAAAGAGAAAACTGAGCTGTTCCCTCATGAACTTCTAGTGAAGGATTTTAACTCAACAATAACGACGGGGCTTGCGGCAAGGGTTCATAATTCGCAGGGACACACTGCACGTGAGGTCTGCAACTATTTTTATGGAGTTGCGGTAGACAACGCGGAGGATGAAGAGAAAAAGTATCTTCCCGTTGTTAGGAAAAGGATAGACGGTGGAAGCCTATCAGAGACCATCCGCCGGCGTGTTCAGCTCCGAGCACAGAAGACTGATCTGAAAGAAGCTATCGTAGGTGTTTACTCAAAACTTATAAAATGCCTCGTTGATAATGAACCCTACTTCTGAAAAGAGCGAAGGCCAACTCCAATGTCCCGCAAGAAGGAAGGCAAGAGGCAAAACAATTTTTTCAATGTCTGCAGCAAGTGCAAGACAAGCTATAGCTGTTGCCACGAAACGACGCCGCCGGTGACAAGCAAAAGAAGAAAGATTATAGAGGCCTATTTGAAAGCAGAAAAAATGCCGATCAAAGACCCGTTTGAAGAAACAGCATATGTTTTCCCAAGG
>JALHSY010000017.1 GCA_022865455.1 Candidatus Bathyarchaeota archaeon | reverse complement strand
GTCGTGATTTTGATTCTTAAATGGTCTCCGGGCTTTGCGTTACCAACGAAAACTAAGAAACCCTTGATTCTGGCTATACCTTCCCCTTGAGGGCTTGTTTCGGTTATATCCACTTCGTATTCTTTTCCAGTCTCAACTGGGCACTTCTGAACGCCTCTGCCACGTTTGCTCTTGGCATTTTTCGGGCTTCTTTTTGACGGACTCATTGGCCTTTTCCTTTTTCTGCATTTGTGATGATATTATTATCGCCCCTCAGTGGCTTAAGTGTTCCGCATTTTACTGCTCGCGCTAACCCAATTGGGGGTGCAATAATTTATCTAAAGTCCATATTCAGGAACGGCCCCAATCTTCTTTCGTTTGCAATTGAGACGAAAATTCAAAACCCACTTACTTCCAACAGAAGACATACGCCGAAGGGAAGAGAAACGCCTAAACAGTCACAGCAAAACAGAAAAAAGGGAAAGACGCGGGAGATATCTCCACGCGATCCTGGGTTCAAATCCCAGCGGGCCCGCCAAAAGCTTATTTCACGAAATAAAGCCAGAGTAGCAGGTTTTTGTAAAAATATCACTGAACAAGGGGTTAGTGTCCACGGTCGGATGGCGATGTCTAACGCACTGTTTTGCACCAAGTAGGGTTATCGAAATAGCTCCTGCAAACTCGAACTATACTCTGGTCTTGTGTCAGAATGGCGGTTTCATCAATCCAATTTGCCACCGTCAGAAGTGTCTTCACATCAGTGATGAGCATTCCAGGAGAATCAGTGGAGGTTAAACTGGAACAACATACTAGACGAATCTTACCAAAACCTGAAAAGTCTTCTTTCTCAAAAATATCCTGAGTCACAGCAATGTTCAAATCTACGCTACGCCTCTCTTTTGCCCTAACCAAGGAATCTTCGAGTTCTCCAAAAACTCCCGGATGCGAGATGAAAATGGTCACTTCTTTCCGCGCCGTCTCGATCAGAGCTTTCATTCGGTTGAGGATGTTCTTTTGCCCTCGGATGATATAAGCTAATTCAAGTTCCTCTGACTTCTCAACGCTATCGTAAATCGGAGTCAGCAAATCAGCAAGAACATCTGCCTCCTTGTTTTTCTCGTTGAGCTTTTCAGCCAGCTGTTCTTTCAGATTGGTGAAGGCTTCTCTGGGAGGCATAGGAAGGTAAAGATTTGGATTGCCCTTCTGAACAATGAGCATGCTTTTCCTGGATAGCCCATCCAGAGCGTAGTAGATTTTTGAGTCAGGAATACCCGTTTCCTTGCAAAGCGTACTTGCGGTCATGCTAGAATGGCTTACGAGTATAGCATATGCTAATGCTTCATGAGAAGATAGTCCAAGTTCTCTAAGCCTTGAAACGATTCGGTCTCGTGCAACTGTCTTCACGTTGCTGGTCATTTGGCTTCTTCCTCTTTCTAGTAAGTGACTGTCAGAGAAGGCCTAAATAGTTTTCTACTACTAGCAAGTAGTAGTTGAATAAAAAAGGAGGATTGATATGGAAAACAAAATAAAAATGCTCATAGCTGTTGGAGCTGCAGTTACGGCGAATTGCCAGCCCTGCCTGAAAACCGCTGTCAGCCAAGCTCAGGGAACAGGAGCAGAAGAAAAGGAAATCCTCGAAGCAATCGCAATCGGGAGAATCGTTAGAAAAGGCGCAATGGGCAAAATGGATAGATTCGCCTCAACCCTGACCGGAAAGGACGTGGGCAGTTCAGACAAATGTCCATTTGGCTCGACAGAAGAAGAAGTCAAAGAATGGGTAGAGCAAGACGATCAATGTGGATGTGATCGTAGTTGAACTCTGGTATTCCAAAAAAGGAAGCTATTGACCGACTGATTATTGGCCTCTTCATCCTTCTGTTTGGCACAGTATGGCTGCTACATCAAGCCGGATTGGCACAAGAAACCGCATGGATATGACCATTTGCCTTCGTATACTTCGGCACATTGATCGCCGTCGGTGCCATCTACAGATTGAGACACTGAGCTGAAGCTAGCTCATTCGAAATCGCATGCCAAGATGTAGAAAATAGGGGGTGACAGCATGAAAGAAGAAAAGATAAGGAAAATGGTTCGAGAAGGCTACGCGAAGATCGCCAAGAAGGAAACATCCTGCTGCGCTACTACACCAGCTCCTCGCAGTTGCCCAACGCCCACTAGTAGGGACATCAGCAAAAAAATAGGCTACAGCGAAGAAGACATAAACTCAGTCCCAGAAGGCGCAAACCTCGGTCTCGGATGCGGCAATCCCGTTGCGCTGGCTTCCTTGGGAAAAGGAGAAACCGTTCTTGATCTTGGTTCAGCCGGGGGTTTCGATTGTTTTCTGGCAGCCCAAAGAGTCGGCAAAAACGGCAAAGTCATCGGCGTGGACATGACACCCGAAATGATCGATAAGGCAAGAAAAAACGCCAGAAAAGGCAAATATCAGAACGTAGAGTTCAGGCTAGGAGAAATCGAGAATCTCCCAGTGGCAGATGGCACGGTCGACGTTGTAATCTCGAATTGCGTGATTAATCTTTCACCCGGCAAGAAACGCGTGTTCGAAGAAGCCTTGAGAGCTCTAAAACTTGGCGGAAGACTAATGGTCTCAGACATAGTCCTGCTGAGAAAGCTCCCGGAAAGCATAAAAAAGAGTGTCCAGGCATACATCGGATGCCTTTCAGGCGCAGAAATGAAAGATAGATACTTACAGACGATAAAAGACGCAGGTTTTCAACAGGTCAAAGTCATCGAAGAAAACCGTTTCCCAGTCGAAAACATGGCTAACGACCCCACTGCACAAGCGATCGTCAAGACCACAGGAATAACCGCCGAAGAAATCAAGGAAATCGCTGACACCGTTGCAAGCGTGAAAGTCTCAGGTGTCAAGCCTAAGATATGCTGAAATGGAAGTGTGCCGAGGGTTCAAACGTGGGCTCTAACCTATATGACCCCACCAAACCCAGCCCAGCCTTATTTCGCGAGAATAAACTCAATCTGTCCTCCTCTAATGCCGAACGCACGCCAGTGGGTTTTTTATAGTCAACACGACGAATACGAAAAGAAGCTCCAGATAAGCGTGTGCTTCCACAAGCTTGAGCGGGTAATCAATGACGACGGTCGCGGCGAGATACGCAGTTGTTAGACCAGTTCCTGAATCCTACAATCATTGCGTAAGAACTGACATTGAGCCAATATGTGTTGACCTCGCAAAGCAACAGCATAAGGAGTATCGCAGGCTTCTGGAGCGATTTGGGCTCAAACTGATATGGGTAGAAGGTGACAATGCGCTTCCTGACAGTTGTTTTGTGGAAGACACTGCCGTTGTCTTTGATGAAAAGGCAATTATCTGTAACATGAGTGTGAAATCGAGAACTCCAGAAGTAATTGGAGTCACCGAAGTTTTGGCTGAGTTGAAAGAAATTCACCATATCAGACCACCAGCAGTGATTGATGGTGGAGACGTCTTGAGAGTTGAGGACAGAATTTTCATAGGGCTTTCAGCCCGCACGAACTCACATGCCATTGAGCAAGTCAGAAAAATACTGACCGGCACAGGTCTAAAAGTTGTTCCAACAAATGTCCGCAATGTTCTTCACTTGAAGTCAGCATGCACCTATCTCGGAGACCATTGTGTCATATTGTCCAAAGGAAACTTTGACATAGAGATTCTCTCAGGCTTAAGAAAAATCATTGTTGCCAAAGGTGAGGAATATGCAGCAGACTGTCTTACTGTCAATGGAACAGTTCTGGTGGCGAAGGGGTATCCCAAGACAAGGAGGCTTATAGAAAATGAGGGCTTCTGGACTGAAGAGCTTGAAATGTCAGAATTTAGGAAAGGGGAAGGCGCTCTCACATGTTTATCCATAATATGGTGATATGTGGATATTTGACAAGTGTCAAAGAAAAAAGAGGGGTTTGCGGGAGACTGTGAAGACCTTGCCAAAAGTTTATAGCGGTCATCGACTCCTGCTTTAGGCGAAATGACCATCCAGATTTCAGAACTGACCAACAAACACTTGCCAATTGCTGTCGGATTGTTAAATGAGGAATACAGAAACTCATACGAGTTCATTCCATTCGATGAGGAGAGAATCCTGTCCCAAATCCGGCAACGAGGTCTCAAGGTTCTTGTAGCAGAAGAAAACGGTGATGTGCTAGGTCTTATCGGAACTCACACGCATGCTGAGGAACACTTAGAAGAACACGTCTCGTGGCTTGCCGCTTGCGAAGGACACAATCAAAGAGCTGTTGAGAATATTCTGGTCAATGAGATTGAGAAAGATGCCAAGGGCGGCACTGTTATGACAATGATTGATGAAGGAAGCCCGAGAATCAACGATTGGATTAACCGAGGCTACGCATTGCACCCCGGCTTTCAGCGAATGTCCGCAACACTCGACGGTTTGAAACCAATTCCAGAGCTTGCTGAAGGCGCCAAGCTTCGAAGCTTGAGACCTGACGAGGAGGAAAAACTTGTTACAGCCATTAATGCCGGATTTGGATGGCAAAGACTCGAACTAGGAGTTCTTGAAACTTGGAAGTCTGAGGATCCGCCGTTCAGTGAAGAGTGGGTTCAAGTCGCCGAGATCGGCCAACGAATTGTGTCGGCTGTAGTGGCGAAGCCTGATACGGACTACGTAGAGTATCTGCATCTCAAGAGAGGTCATCTTGGTCCAGCGGCCACTCTTCCCGAATTTCGAAACAAACATCTCGCATCAGCACTCACGGCTCGAGCCATGAATTTCCTGTTCGAAAAAGGAATGGACTCAGTCAGATTGGGGACTTCGGAACAGAACGTTTCTTCGATTGCTTTGCTGCGAAGTCTGGGTTTTCAGGTGGACATTGTCAGAAAAATCCTGCGCAAAGATTTGAAGAACGCCTGAACCAGAATAGCCGATCAGAATCACGCGCCTCAAAAAACATCTGAGATGGTGAATGTTTGAACGAGAGTTTGATGCCATCCAGTATTAACACCTAATAGGGTCTGGGCTTCATAGGGATTAAAACCCAAATGGGTTCAAGTCTGCTCCCCACAGAACGCGCATGCTCAAGGGTTCAAACGTGGGCTTTGACCTAAGCGACGCCACCACGAAACCCAGAGGCCCCATTCTGATGTTCGATTACTTGCGTTCTCTGAACAGGTTGACGTAGTTAACGGCGCGGCAAACACACGATGAAAACAGGCATAAACGCAGATTATGAAATTCGCGCTATTTCCCAACTTTGTCCGAGTGTTTTTTCTTCTTTTGAACATTCTTCTTTTTCAATGAAGGCATACACTAATCTCCACAAAGCAATACTTACAACAATGATATTACTCTATGTAGGTCTTAAGACTTTTCACGGTTAAGCCTATAGGAGCTGGAAAAAGGGGTTTTGCGGGAGACATCTCCATCGTTGGTGAATGTTGATCTAGCGTGCTCTTGACTTAACTCGTGGTTCCATCAACGTCCATAGCCAATCGACGAATTCTTTCAGATTCTTTGTCTGTATGTAAACATC
>JALHSY010000132.1 GCA_022865455.1 Candidatus Bathyarchaeota archaeon | reverse complement strand
GTTCTCGCAGCTTCCTCTAGGTCTGGGCTTATTCTCTCAACCGCCGCCGACATCGACCTCACGAAATAGGGGTACGTTATTGCAAGATGCGCGAATATCAGTAACACCATTTCAGGCATAAAAGGAAAGTTTGCCTTCCAGAAGATGGCAAGGGAGATGCCTAGGGCTATGGAGGGAACGACCAGCGGAACGTTGACGAGCACGTCTAACACTGCAGATGGAAGAGCCCCGAGTTTCCTTCTCGCAACAATGATTGCCATTGGCAACCCTATTACAACGTTTATGATGGTGACTGCTGCCCCGAGAAAATATGAGAGAAGGAGGCTTTGCCAGTATTCTCCCCAGACGCCTGCGCCTGAAAGCGACTTGGGCAGTGTGTCCGTGAAAATGGCTTGAAATGCAGGAAGCGCAACGAAAAGCGATGGGATGAGCACAATGGCGAAGAAGACCAAAAGGGTAATGCTATCCCTTGAAGACGTTGCTTTGGAATAGCTCAACTTGCGCTCAAATGTCGGCCATATCTTTCTCACGGGCAGCTTGAGCTTGGGTCCGAGGGCCCGAATCGTCAGGAAGATCGCGAGTGCGACTGCGATGAGTATGAAACTTGCGAAAACAATCGAGCCCTCGTAAGTAGGCTGGATGATTCTTGCATTGGCGTAATCCTCTTTCATGTTTCGTATGAAAACAGGCCCGTTTTCGAAGGCTCCTGCAACTATGAATGTGGCTCCGGTTTCTGAAATTGACCGCGAAAAGGCGAGTATGAAAGCTGCTATCAGCGAAGGTTTTATGATTGGAAGGGTCACTGTTCTCGATGCTGTGAACGGTGGCGCCCCCAAGGTTCTCGATGCGTTTTCGTATTCTTTCTTGTAATCAAGTAGCGCTCCTACAATCACTCTCACCACGACCGGGTAGGAAAATGTGAAGTGAAGCAGTACGACGAGAAGCCAACCTTGCGAAACCAGCGAGTTGCCAAAAAGCGAAGACACGCCGCCCGGGTCACTCCAAAAAAGAAGAAGCGAGTAGCCCAGCGCAGCCGTGGGCACGATGAACGGAATGTCCGACACGGTGTCTAAGACGTTTAGCCATTTTGACTTTCCACGCGTTATCAACCAAGCCATTGGAACTCCTGTTGCAACGTCCAATGCTGACACGAACAAGGCTATTATGAAGGAGTTTTCGACGGCGCTTAGAGCACGTGACATAAGAGCCGGTTGGTTCAGAACCTGCTGCATCGTGTTCCATTTGATTATTATTCCAAGAATGGGCGGTAGCAATATCAACGCGAGGAACAGTATCACGGCGGTCAAGTAAACGCCATACCTGACGGCTTTTCTCGATGAAAGCCTGTCTAATGCTTCTAACATCTTAGGTTTAGGCAACTGTTCTTCCGCCTAGGTTCCGCCTCTGTAGACTTGAATCGTGGTTCCTTTTTCATTCGTGCTCTAGGCTCATAAGTTTTCTGTAGAAGGAAATGTCAGTTCGCCCGTCGAGTCGCATCACCGCTTTCGCTCTATTGACTCTCGGTTTCATCATCCGAACAGAAATGGAGAGCGAAGGAACTTAAGGCTTTTGCAGTTCAGACTGATTTCTGGAAACACGCATCAGAAAATGTAGACCGACAGGAAGTAAATGACAAGCAAGAACGCCCCTGCCCCCATCAAGACCAACCCAAACCGCACATAGCCCTTCGGTTTCCACGCGTCTTTCCTGAAAATCTCGGAAGGTCCTATAACGTCCTTGTGCGAGATTGCTTTCGCAGCCGAAGCCAGCATTGCCGCTTTCTGGCTGTTGCGAGTTATGCCGCCTGAACCAATTAACACTAGAAAACCTACGAAGATGAGGAAGATGCCTTCAACGAATGTGGCGTCTGTCTGCGACATGAAGGAATGCGAAGGAAAGAACCAGCCATCAAGCAAGTACGTGGCGGAAGCAATCGCCAGCGAAATGCCAATCAAAATCAACGCGTTTTCCACGCGGTTTCTGTTCATGTTACTCAAGTGAAAGAGTGGAACCATGATCGTAAAAAGGTTTTGCTGGAGCATCCTAAAGAGTAAGGACTCTTTTACATGCACATGCCAACATGAGTATGTCTAGAGGTTGAGCACATGGATGTTTTAGACGCTATTAAAGGAAGAAGGAGCATAAGAGCCTACGAGAACCGAGCCGTTCCGGCGAAGATTGTCGAAAAACTCATTGAAGCAGCACGCTGGGCTCCTTCAGCTGGAAACATTCAGCCATGGGAGTTCGTAATCGTTCGCAGACCAGCAATTAAGAGACGGCTTGCTGAAGCAGCGCTAGGTCAATCTTTTGTTGAAGAAGCCCCAGTTGTGATTGTTGTCTGCGCGAATGAAAACCGTGCTACTGAAAGGTATGGGATTCGCGGTAAGGAACTGTATTGCATCCAGGACACGGCTGCCGCTGTGCAAAACATTCACTTGGCTGCCTACTCGTTTGGGTTGGGCACCTGCTGGATTGGCGCATTCAACGAAGAAGATGCCGAAAAGATTCTGGAGACTCCTCTAGGAATAAGACCGGTGGCCTTGATTTCAGTGGGCTATTCCGCAGAATCTCCTTCCCCGCCAAACCGAAGACCCAAAAGCCGAATAGTCCACTATGAAACATTTAGGTTAACTCCAAAATAGCATGCGACTCGGTCTTCCGGAAACCTGTGCTCAGTAAGATGAAATTTTAATATTCATGCATTGACACTCTATTAAGCAGAGGCATGCTTATTGCAATATGCTGTCATAGCCGAGGCCTACGAAAAGATTGAGGCCACAACCAAGAGGCTGGAAATGACAGACCTGCTCGTGAACCTTCTAAAAAATACTCCTAAGGAAGTCATCGACAGGGTTGTTTACCTGACTCAGGGCAGAATCTACCCTGATTTCGTGAGTATCGAGATAGGCGTTGCTGAAAGGCTTGCAATAAAAGCGCTTGTGAAAGCTTCTGGAAGACGGGAAAGCGAAGTTGAAGAGGATTTGAAAAAGAGCGGCGACCTCGGCATAACCGCACAGAAATTCATGACGTCAAAAAGACAATTGACGTTCGCTCACCAGCCACTGACCGTTGAGAAAGTGTATGAAACCTTTGACAAGATGGCTCAAACCTCAGGGTCTGGCGCTGTTGACTTGAAACTTGCGCTTCTGGCTGGCCTCTTGTCGGCTGCTTCTCCGAAAGAAGCCAGATACATCATAAGAACAGTCACCGGCAATCTCCGTCTCGGCATTGCTGACATGACGGTTCTAGATGCCTTAGCCATAGCCTACGGTGGCGGAAAAGAAGCTCGTGAACTTGTGGAACGTGCTTACAATGTTTCCTCAGACCTCGGAAGAGTTGCGAAAGTTGTAGTTGAAAAGGGACTGGAAGGACTGGAGAAGTTTGAGGTCTTGGTCGGTGAACCGATAAGACCGATGCTTGCAGAAAGGCTTTCGTCGCCAGAAGAAATCTTGGAGAAGCTGAGCGGCAAATGCGCAGCTGAATACAAGTATGACGGTGAACGTATTCAAGCTCACAAGAAAGGCGACGAGGTAACGCTTTTTTCTAGACGTCTGGAGACCATTTCGAACCAGTATCCAGACGCGGTTGAGCTTTTCAAAAGATGTGTTAAGGCAAGAAACGCTATTCTCGAAGGTGAATGCGTTGCCATCAATCCCGACACGGGTGAAATGCGTCCGTTTCAAGAGCTGATGCATCGAAGGCGCAAGTACGAGATTAAGCAGGCGATTGAAGATTACCCTGTCTCCCTTTTCATGTTCGATGTGCTCTATGCCGACGGGCAGGATTTGACTTTGAAGCCTTACCCTGTGAGACGGAAAATGCTGGAGAAGGTTGTTCAGGAAGGCGACCGAGTGAAAATTGCCAATTCGATCATCACGGCAAACGCAGGCGAACTTGAGAAGTTCTTCCTAGAAGCCATTGAAGACGGCTGCGAGGGGCTGGTTTGCAAGTCAATAGCCAAAGACTCAGTGTATCAAGCAGGGGCTCGTGGCTGGCTCTGGATAAAATACAAGAGGGATTACAAGAGCGAAATGACCGACACCGTTGACCTAGTCATAGTGGGAGCATTTCACGGCAGAGGGAAACGCGCTGGAACCTACGGTGCCGTGCTTCTCGCAACATACAACGCTGAAATCGACACTTTTGAAACAGTCACAAAATGTGGGACCGGATTCAGCGATGAGGATCTGGCCAAGCTTCCCAAGATGATGCAGAAGCATGTTATTCAGCATAAACAGCCAAGGGTCAACTCAACCCTTGAAGCTGACGTTTGGTTTGAACCCGTTGTCGGCATTGAGGTTCTAGGGGCAGAAATAACGTTAAGCCCGATCCACACCTGTGCGATGAACGTCGTCAGAAAGGGAGGTGGGCTTGCCATTCGCTTTCCGCGTTTCACGGGCAACTACAGGCTTGACAAGTCAGCTGAAGATGCGACTGCTTCAACGGAGATAGTGGAGATGTATAGGAATCAGCTTAAGAAAATGGCTGAGACATAGCTGAGGGGAAAATGACAAATGACGTCCACGAGATTGTGAGGTCCTGCGTGAAGATTCTTGTTCTGCTACTTAGTACCCTTGTTCACTATTTGGGTCAACAAACTCGCTATGTCTTCTTGTGTCAGGTCTACGTGCTGTTCCTCTTTTTTTTGAATTTCGCTTGCTTGATGGGTAATAGCTGTAGTATTCCAAGAATCTTCTTATGGCGTCTTTTATGAATTCTGAACGGTTTGAGTATGCATACGCGCGCTATTGACATTTCTAGTCCACGACGGAAAGAACACTCATAGAAGGCGAAGCGACACGCGCTAAGCAAGTCTTCAACGTTGCAAAGAGCCTTGGCGAGACTGTCAAGCCTCACCTGTTCTGTGAAACCGTGGGAGACGATCCTGTCGAAATAGAACTAGAGCAATCAATTTGGCAAGCTCATTTCATGAATAACGGTGACTTTAGGGGTCCTCTCGTCCGTAATTGTACAGCAGGATGACAGCGTCGAAGACAGATATTTTGCCGTCGTTGTCTATGTCGCAGTTGGGATTGAAGTTGGGATCGCCTTGTTTTGCACCGTAGCAGGCGAGAAGTTTTACAACATCGTATAGGTCTACGTCATAATGTCCGTTCTCAAAGTCACCATCAACATCGCCTGGAATGGTCACCACAATCCAGCCTTCCGCTAAGTTGTTGTTTGCCGTGTCCGTTTCACCTGGGAGTGGAGTGGCATTAGCGCTTATTGTGTAGTTGCCATAGGCAAAGCCGGTAGCGTCCCACGTGAATGTCAAGGTTGTCGAGTTTCCACTTGTTAGGGTGACACTTCGTGTTGCAATGAAAGTTGTGTTAGCATAAATGGTGACGTCGAACGTTTCTTTACGGTCGCCTCTGTTTGCTACAGTTACATCTATTTCCAAGCGGTATCCTTGTCCCAGAACGGTCTTAGAAGACGTAACACTTGACACTGCGATGTCAGGCCTGTTGAGTACGTTCTTGACGGCGCTTGTTGACGCTGATACGCCATCGTCATCCGTTGCAGTCAATGTTACTGTGTAAGTTCCGCTGTGTTCATAACCATGATCCGCAGTTGCGCCTGTTGCGTTTCTGCCGTCGCCGAAGTCCCAGAAATAGGCTACTATGGTGCCGTCAGGGTCATAGCTGGTCGAGGCGCTAAAGTTGACGAGTTCGTCAACATAGACAATCTCTGCAGTTTCGCTGAAATTCGCCACAGGGGGCCTGTTCAGAATAGTCTTAAGAGCTGACGTCACCGATGAGGCTCCGTCGTTGTCCATGACTGTCAAAGTGACGTTGTACACGCCGTCATCGGCGTATGAGTGGTCAACTAACACACCAGAACCAAAGTTGCCGTCACCAAAGTCCCAAGCATAGGCAACAATTGACCCGTCAGGGTCAAGGCTGTCTAAGGCATTAAAGCTAATAGGTGTGCCAGTGAGGGCTGTTTCTGCAGATTCGATAAACAATGCTACGGGATTCCTGTTTAGTACGGTCTTGTTGGCAGTGGCCATGGCAGTTGAGCCGTCATTGTCTGTGACAATCAATGTGACTGTATATGTCCCATTGTCAGCGTATGCGTGTTCCGTTGTGACGCTAGTACCGTTTGCCCCGTCTCCAAAGTCCCAGAGATAGTTGACGATGTGGCCGTCAGGGTCATAGCTGGAAGAGGTGTCAAAGTTGATAATCGTGCCTGTGGGCACTGTGGTTGCGGATTCTGTGAAAGAGGCTGTCGGAGGTCGGTTGAGCACTGTGAAAAGGATTTCTTCTGACGAACCTGTGTTACCGGAAGTGTCATTTGCGTAAACCTTCATTCTGCATAAGCCGACAGCTTGGCCAGCTAGAGTTGTGTTCCCGCCAATGGTCACGTTTTTCAGACCGTTCACAGTGTAGCCAATCCATGTTGTCCTTTCATTGATTGCGAAAACTAGGGGAACCGGCCTCGTCACATATGTTGCATTCTTGGGCAGTATAATGTGTATTACTGGCGGCGTCAAGTCTTCAGGATTAATCTTGAACTGGGTAGTCTTAGCGTCAACAGGGTTTCCGTTCTCGAATAGAGACGCATACGCAGTCGCAACGCCGACATAAGCCCATTTTGGTATGAAAACGCTCATGATGTAGTAGGTTGAAGCATTTGGAGGGATAGTTGTACTGAGCTGGTCTGTGCCTATCGGGACGAGCAATTCGTCTTCAACGGTTAAGTATATGGAAATGTCTTTTGGTTCTTGCGCAGGATTTCCTAAACTTATGTTGAAGTAAGCTGTGGTTTTTTTGGGAAAGATATCTTGCGGGATACCTAGTGCGTCACATGAGTAGAAATTGGTTATCCTTGCATCGCCCGCTTGGCTGGTTTGAAAACATACGCCAATTCTTAGGAGCGATAATAACATCGTAAGAGTGAGAATCGTGCATACGCAACTCTGCCTTCCTAGTTTTTTAGGTTTTTGCATTTAATCACTGTGAAAACAGCCGTCAGGACTGCTAGTAGGAGCAGGTTTATCGTTAAGGGTTTTTCCGCTGAATGTTTTTCTGTTGGAACTGAGTAGCCTCCAACAGGCACGTACCCGAGATAAACTCGGAAGCTTATGGTATCCCACACAACTTCTTCACGTATGTCAACGGCAGAGACAGCTGTCCAAGTTCCGTTACTGCTCATAAGGATAGGTATCCTGAAACTTATGTTTGCTAAGCCATCTGCGTCTGTGGTTGCTCCTCTGAACAGAACGCTTTCATTTGATGGGTTTCGCACCTGAAAGGCGACTAATTTCTGCTGCACTGGACTACCATTATACGTCACTTGAGAGACCAAGTACACTAAGTCGTCTGCCATGAATTCTCCTCCTGGCTCGTTTGGGCCTTTTCCACCTTTCTGAGTGTAAAGGTCTATCACTCGACCTTCCGCTGGAGGGTCGGGTGTGATCGATTTCCAGAAGTACACTGCGTCGACAGAATCATGAGTGATTGGCTTCAACGCAGAATCAAAGAGCAAAACTTGCTCAAAGCTTATTGGACTGCCGCCATATGATTCTTCAACTGCTCTAAAAACTATCCATGCCAGAGTTCCGTTACCGTTTTTCGATGCTCCTGGAGCGGCGAGTGACATATTGACCGCAACTGAACCACGTAACCCATTTTTGCTATATTCAAAAAGCGATTCTGGAGGTGATGGAAAGAATGTGCCTTGAACAACTTGCTCAACATCAAGCAGAGACGGGTTATATGTTAATGTGAACGTGAGGCTGTGAAGGTTTTCGACATAGGCAATACCTACTGCTAGATCGAACAGCTCGCCTATTTCGTGTGCAACGTGCGTCAGAGGATTCATAGAAAGGTAAGTGCATGTTGATTCTTTGGGAACAACTGAACTGGAAAAACTAGTGGCAAGTAGAGAGATTAGCAGAAAAGCGAGGAGAGAGCTGAATCGTGTTTTCGGGCGATGAAGCTTGACTATATGTATCATATGCCCTTCCTCACTATCCTCTTGCTTCTTAGCAACAGATATGTGTTTTGAGCGAATCCTCTATATCATCTCTCTATAATCCGCGCGCGCTAAAATTATTCATAAGAAGAACGTTGCGTGTTCCACAACCAAGAATCGTCGACGAGGAAAGGCGTGGATGGAATACTAACGTCAGTCGAAGATGACCGAGTCACTCTGCGTCGCCGATTATTGACCGAAGTCTCAAGCCGATCTCATGATGAGACAAGCCACTGTCTCAGAAAGACGCCTAACACTGCGCCGATGACGGTGATTCCCAACACGTAGGGAAACATCACCCAGATCATGCTCACAAAAGCCATGTACAATGCTGCTTCCCACCCAAAAGGAATCAGTGAAAGGGTGCTTTCGTAGTCCAATATGTACCAAATGTATATGGTGGCATAGATGATGGAGACTGTGAAGGCGATGCTGATTGAGGCGAAGTAGCCAAATATCAGTGACTTGACGTCGGTCAGGAGTATGACGACAATTATGCTAACAGCGGCCAAGATGAATACGTCTGCTGTTTCCAGCGAAGGCGGCTGGTAATCGATGAACGCCTCTCGCTCATGAACAAATCTGGGGTTCGTGGAATGGAGGATGTAGTGTGCCTTAATCATTATCAACGCCATGATGGCTATCCAAATCGAGAGAATTAGCAGGTCTCTCTTCTGAGACTTGACGGACGCCAAAAGCTTCATGAGTCTTTTAACTCCACACCTTTCCTCCTAAAACAAATCCTCAAGAAACATATTTAACTTTTTGTTCGCAGCAAAACCACGCGGCGAAGAGTGCAGTAATGTTCTTCACAATCTGTCTTCGCGGTCTCAGTTGTTCTAGTGTAGAAATAGCTAAAGGTTAATAAAAAACGGGTTTTTCTATATGTATGCTAAGAGAGCGTGTGGTGAACAAGTGAAGAAACCTTTGATCGCCATCGGCATCGTTCTAATTTTCTTTGGAGTGATTGTTGCGTCCGCGTCAAACACGCCGAAGGATAAACCTCCCCTAGATCAGCTCATAGCAGGCGGTTACACTGCATGGGAAGTTCATGGAGGACCCTACGACAACGGCCAGAAGCTTCTTGTGTATTTTGGCAATCCTCCTGAAACCTTGCCCGACATAACTTTCGATGTGGAGATCTGGCCTGACGGACGTTACGAGAACAAGAGTGTGTTCATGATCTACTATCCGCAGGTATTGGGTCGTCGCACCATGCAAATCAACCTGACCTCAAATGAAGGCGGGCTGGCTGTCTCAAACCAAACTCAAGAGATAGGAGGGGCTGTCAATTATGGCGGCGACTATTGGGCAAACATTACCACGAGGTGGGTAGGTTGGAATCCACCTCCAATGCCTGAGCTTCGATTGGAAGTAATAGAGCAAGAGTATCCCTATCGGTATGTATTGCCAATAGGCGCAGGTTTGATTGCTGTAGGAGCTTCTTGTTCCATTCTTGGAGCCACGAGTATAGATCGCAAGTCGCGCCTGAAGAAGAAAGAACGTTGACGATAGTGAAGTGTTTGAAGTGCCCGACACGTCTCAAATGGGCAAATGACAACAATGATGGAGCGTCGAAGATGAGAAAATACACAAGTCTCTTGCTTTCAGTCATTGTTCTTTTCGCAATAGCCTCAATTGGCTTTCTTCCACACTCACTGGCAAAAACTAATGCATTCAGTACGGTAAACCCAGGGGACTCAATCCAACAGGCGATCAACAACGCAAGCAATGGCGACACTATCAACATCACCAGCGGAACATATCACGAGTCACGCATCATAGTCAACAAGACTGTCACTCTCTTTGGAACCGATGCCAATACAACTATAGTAGATGGTGATGAAACCACAAGCGCCATTTTCGTCGTGCACGCCGATGGGGTCAAGATAGGAAATCTCACTTTACAAAACACGAGTAATTCTGGAGGAATCGGCGTTTCAATAACCGATTATGGAAACTTGGAAGTCTCTGACTGCATCATCAAACAATGCTACGAAGGGATAACCTTAGCCAATACGACTAACTGCGTCATCGCAAGAAACACAATCAAAGACAACTACGTCAACGGAATCTACATACACTATTTCAGCTCCTTCAATCACATCTTTGGCAACACGATTGAGAACAACACCGTGGGAGTGCTTGTTGCAGACACAAACTGTCAGAAGAACCTGTTGTACTACAACAATTTCTTGAGCAACATAAATCACACCGGAGGATTTGGAAGAGCGGCTAGCGACTGGAACGCCACATATCCTAATGGAGGAAACTTCTGGAGCGATTACGTAGGCGTTGACTTGAATCATGGGCCATACCAAGATGTCAATGGAAGCGATGGAATAGGAGACGCAAACTGCACGTTAATTGGCGATGTGGTGGACTTTTACCCGCTGATGGCGCCAGCGTATTATTTCTATTCTGGAATGTGGAATCAACAGGAATACTACGTTGCGATAGGCACGTCGTCCAATGTTTCTGATTATGCCTTTTACCCAGACGGTCCGCAACCGTTTATCAACTTCACATTAGCAGGCTCCAACGCAAGCTCTTGCAGAGTATCAATACCGAGACAGATGTTGTTCGTCTTACCACCAGCGAACTGGACGGTTGAGGCTAATCAGACTGTGCTGAGTGATGTCCTCATACTGGAAGATGCTGACTTCACTTACTTCTATTTCAATTTCACTGAAGCCAGCAACGTAACCATCAAGACAATTGGAACGGGAGCTATCTCTGAGTTCTCGCAGCTGGTCCTGCCAATCATGTTGGCGACGAGCATGATTTCTATGCTTCTTAAGAAGAGAAAGAGATAGTTCTTGATTCAGGACTGCTGAAAGGTCAGTAGCTCCTAAGCTGAGAGAGAAGCGGCGTTGTTACTTCTTTCCGCCATAAAGATGGCATGCCGCCATGTGCTTATTCCCATAGTCATTCAGCTGAGGCTCTACCTTGCGGCAGACGTCTCCAATGTATGATGGACAGCGAGTGTGGAACCTGCATCCTGAAGGCGGGTTCACTGGACTTGGGATTTCGCCTTTGATGACAACTTCGATTCGCTTGGCCGTCGGGTCTGGAGTAGGTACTGCAGCGATTAAGGCTCTGGTGTAAGGGTGTAGCGGTTCGAAGATGACTTGCTCTGCAGTGCCCGTTTCCATCATTTTGCCTAGATACATGACGCCGATGTTGTCGCACATGTGTCTGGCCAAAGCCAAATCGTGCGTAATGTACAGGAATGATGTCTTATACTTGTCCACGAGGCTCTTCATCAGGTTGAGAATCTCTGCTCTGATTGAAACGTCGAGCATTGAAACCGGCTCGTCTGCGACTATGAATCGTGGGTTTAGCGAAAATGCTCTGGCAACTGCTACTCTCTGCCTTTGCCCGCCACTGAGCTCGTGTGGGTATCTGAAAATGAATTCGTCAGCAGGGATTAACTCGACATCTTCAAGGGCTACCTTCACTCTTTTCTCGAGTTCGTTGTCGTCCTTTACCACGTTAAGTACTCTCAGAGGTTCAGCTACGATGTCGCCGACCGTCATTCTGGGGTTGAGAGACTCGTAAGGATCTTGAAACACTATCTGCATTTGTCGTCTCAGTGGCCTCATTTGCGTATCGTTCAGGTGAGTGGTCTCTGTTCCTTCAAAATAGACTGTTCCGTCAGTAGGCTCAATCAGCCGTAACAGTAGTCTGCCTGTGGTGGTTTTGCCACTTCCGCTTTCTCCGGCAAGCCCGAAGATCTCTCCTCTCTTTATTTCAAGGCTTACGCCGTCTACTGCGTGGACAAACAGTTGTTTTCTGGACACGAGGGTTCTGATAAAGCCTAACTTGACTGGGAACCATTTCTTCAAGTTTTCAGCTTTCACAACTACGTCTTTCTTTTCCATCATATCACCTTGTCGCCAAGTGGCATGCAACGTAATGGTTCTCTGCTACCTTCTTGAGTTCAGGCCTTTCCTTCTTACATATGTCCATGGCATACTTACATCGCGGATGGAACCTGCAACCGGAAGGCGGAGAGAGCAAGTCAGGTGGAGAGCCAGGAATTGAGATCATCAGTCTTTTTGCAGAGTGTATGTTTGGGAAGGCGCCAATCAAGTCTTGAGTGTATGGATGAAGAGGCTTCTTAAACAGGTTCAAAACGTTCCCATACTCCGCCATGTTGCCAGCATACATGACAGCAAGCTTCTCACAGACCTCGGCGACAAGCGAAAGGTCATGAGTAATCATCAGAAGAGCCAAGTCAAGTCTTTTCTTGAGTTCGTCAAGCAGCTTCAGAACCTGAGCCTGAACGATCACGTCTAACGCTGTTCCTGGCTCGTCGGCGATGACAATGTCGGGGTTAGATGAAAGAGCCATTGCAATCATGGCACGCTGTCTCATGCCTCCGCTGAACTCGTGAGGATAGTTTCTTGCTCTGGACTTGTCAACTCCAACCATTTCCAGCAGTTTTCCCACTCTTTCTCTTGCTTCCTTTTTCTTAACGTTCGATTCGTGGAGCTGAATGGCCTCGACGATCTGTTCTTCAATTCTGTACACAGGGTTGAGCGCGTTCATGGCTCCTTGAAAGATAAGGGAGATGCCCTTCCACCTTATCTCCTTCCTCAGTTTGTCTTCGCTGAGCTGAACAATGTCTGTGCCCTTGAAGACTATTTTGCCTGTAACGATTCTGCCATTGTAGGGGAGAATTCTCAACAAGGACAGCGCAGCAGTGGTTTTCCCGCAGCCAGATTCGCCCACGAGACCCATAGCCTCTCCTTTCTCGAGTTGAAAGCTAATGCCTTCAACCGCTTTTACAGAACCCCTTCCAATGGTGTAGTACGTTGTTAAATTCTGTACGTCTAGTAAAGTCATGTTAATTACCTTTGGGATTTCTCTAGCCAGACTTGGTAATATAAGTTTTAGTCGTTTATTTAAGCTTTAAGCATTGCACGTTTTCGTTAGAACAAGCTTTTTTTACTTCGCGCTCCAGTTCCTCTTGTTGGGCGACGTAACATGGAGGATGAGTGGGCTGGCAAAAATGTTGACCTTTCACTTCTGACAGAGCAGATAGTGCAGTTCTTTGAGCAGAAGCAATTCGTAACTTCAAGCGAGAAGTCAGAAGAGGAGCATTTGGTTGTCTCTAGACCCCAATCATCTCACGGCATCGTGGAGCTTGTCAAGGTACACGTCACCGGTCGGCCGGAGCATTTCAGAGTGAAGTTTGATTCAGGCTCACGTTCAAATGCGTTCGTCAGGTACGGGAGCCTCACATCATTTTTCGGAGGAGGAATAATAGCGGTGAAGGGGCTTAAGTCTCAAGAGGCATTGGAGAAGCTGGAAAAGGAATTTTGGGTTCATGTAGATAGAACCGTTTGGAGTCTTGCCAAAGCTTCTTCTGAAAGGAGAAGTTGACTGCGCTTGGGTTTTATCGTCTTTGTCTTAGCCTAGGGTTCAGTGTTTCGTCCAACGCGAAACCCATTAGAATGAACGCTGTGGCCAGCAACGCGATGGCGATGCATGCGGGGAACATCCAGAACCAGTAGTCTGTAAGTCCTCTTGTAATGGCTACTCCGGAGCTTTCAAAGTCGTACAACAGCTTGCCCCAGGATGCTATCAGTGGATCTCCGAGCCCGAGCCAGCTTAACGAAGCTTCTGTGACTATCGCGCCGGGTACCGCAGTTGCCAGGGTGATATAAACTAGCGCGAATACGTTCGGTAGCACGTGTCTGTTTATGATGTAGAAACTGCTTGCTCCAGACGCTCTTGCTGCTTCGATGAATGTTCTTTCTCTGAGGCTTAGAACCATGGATCTGACGGTTCTTGCGAAGCCCATCCAGCCGAACAGCGTTAAGACGAGTATGATGTTCCACATGCTGACCATGCCGCGGGTGACCATGCTGAGCGCCACGACCAGAATTATGAACAAGGGCAGTGTAGGGATTACGAGGAACAAGTCAGCGGTTCTCATGATTGCTTCGTCGACTATGCCGCCCATGTATCCGGCAACCAATCCCAGAAATAGGCCAATTAGGGTGGAAAATAAGGCTGTGAGTACGCCTACTAGCAGTGACACTCTGGTTCCATAGACCAGCGTGCTGAAGATGTCTCGCGGGTATGCTAGGTCGTTGTCTGAGCCGAGAAGTCCGAAGGTGTTGCCGTACAACATCCAGCCCATGTTGTCCAAGTAGACAGAGATTGGTTTGTCG
>JALHSY010000131.1 GCA_022865455.1 Candidatus Bathyarchaeota archaeon | reverse complement strand
GTCATGAAGGAGAAAACTGCAAGTAACGTCCATGAGGCTTTTGTCGGCGAAGCCAAGGCCTATCAGAGGCTTCTGATGTTTGCCAAGAAAGCCGATGAGGAGGAACTGCCGCAGATAGCCCACTTGTTCAGAGCCGTCGCTGCGGCTGAAGGCGTCCACTCGCGCAGGCATTTCGCCCTGCTTGAATCTGTCTCAGACACGCAGACAAACCTGGAGGGAGCGTTCCAATCAGAAAACGCGGTGAACGGAGTTCACTACTTGAGAATGCTTCAGGAAGCCGAACAGGAAGGAGAAGAACCAGCTGCACGGGTGTTTTCGCAGGCTCGCGACGTAGAGGCAGAACATGCCAACCTTTACGAGAGAGCGCTCAACGACTTGATAGCACAGCGTTCCACAGAGTACTATGTCTGCACGGTGTGCGGTCATGTCTCTGAACGTGAAGCGCCGGAGACGTGCCCGATCTGTGGCGCACCTAAGTCAGCTTTTGAAAAGGTCCCTTTAGGAAGACATTCTATTTAGAAGACAGCGGAGGCAGTTCCACTGTCTTGTCGCATAGAAGGTTCTGCAGGTGCTGATCGCAGGATATCAGAGTTGGGGTTGGATCACACTTGTGGCTGCCAAGATCACAGCTTGGATTCCCATTTGCACGCGCAAGTGGAGGCGTCTCCCGCAACCCCTCTTTTTTTACCAGTTAGGCGGATAGATTCGTTCGAGCTTACAAGTTGCTCTGGATCGTTCGTAGAAGAAAAAAGAATTCTTTTTGCGCCTTGAAGAGAATTTGAATGATGAGTGGGGGTTTTGGAAAATTAGATCAGAGAGAGACTGATAGAAGTAGTCGGCTCCAAGGGTTATAGGACTACTACTTCTTTTAACGGAATTGTTCAGAAAAAACCTAGGGGGGTAGGGGTATCTGAAAGCTAGGGTCAGACAAGTTTTTGTTGAGGCAATCGCCCTACTTCTTTTTCTCTTCAGGTTTCTTTTCCTTGGGTTTAGGCGTTTCTTTCTTCTTTGTTAATGGCATAAATTTCGCCTCCTGGGCTTTGGTCCGAGTGTCTATTGAGTTTTAGGACTGGTATAAGCTTTTTTTGTCAACATGCATATACCCGCCTGCTGCTTGTGGAGAAAAGGGACAAGTGGCTGATGGCTAGCGCGCGCGTATGCCAAAAAGACGACATCATGCTGTTCAGAAAGAGGAAGTAGCCTCATGGCAAAAACATGGTGTAAACTGTCCAGTTACAGTTTGAATTCCCATTTGCACCATGAATCCTTGGGATGCTTGTCAGGTGGACAAACCAGACAGTTTACTTCTACATTTGGGTTTAATGTCTTCGCAAAACTCTTCAAATATCCAAACCGTACCTTCTTGCACGGAAACTCACAGAGACCCTTGCTCAACCGAGTTTCCTGCGTCCTACACCGGTCTATACGTAAAACCGCCCGCTTGCCGCTCACTTCAACAGTCTTAAAGGGCTGGTCCAAAGCCCAGCTTGACTTGCACAAAAGATCCATAATGATCCCAACGTCAGGGTTCTCATCCACCTTAAACATTCTCTGCAAACTCTTAGCCTCAATCCCAGCCATCAGCTCCCAAACACCAGCATCAACCTCCGTCGCGGCGTCAGTCCCAAACTTCTGCTCTATGCCCAAGAAGTACAAGCCGTCAACCCTCCACAAGTTCCGAATCTGCAAAAAGAAATAATCCAGCAGCTTCTCCGTGGGCATCTTTGCCAGCGTCTCTCGGTCTTCAGGGCTTCCAGACGGATACTCACTCATTCACTGCACCAGCGATGAAGATTAACAGTTCAGCATTAATTAATCTTTTAAGTCTCAGTCAAAAAATAGAAGGAGCAGAACAGCGGCGAGAACACGTTGGAAAAGCTCATAGAAACAATCATCCTCGGCATAGTTCAAGGCTTGACAGAATGGCTCCCAATATCCAGCACTGGCCACCTCAAGATCTTTGAGTACTTCTTCAACCTGTCAACACCCTTCCTCTTCGAAATTGCCCTACACATCGGAACCCTCATCGTCGTTGTCTTCTTCTTCAGAAAAGACATCAAAAACATACTATCAGCCCTCGCTCACTTGGACTTCAAAACCGAAAATGGAAAGCTCATCCCCTTGATAATTGTCGGAACGATACCCACAGCCATAATCGGCGTGATCTACGTCGAGTTCCTAGAAAGTGCTTTCCAAACAATCCTGCCCATCGGAATAGCCTTCATCATCGGCGGAACACTCGTCTACCTCTCAAAAACTGGAAAAGAAAACACAGACAACATAAACTACCTAGCAGCCATACTAATCGGCACAGCACAGGGCATAGCCACCATCCACGGAATTTCAAGAAG
>JALHSY010000130.1 GCA_022865455.1 Candidatus Bathyarchaeota archaeon | reverse complement strand
ATGGATTTCACTTCGTCCATCTAGTATTCAACCTTCAAAGGAGCCAAGCGGAAGTGAAAGACAAACATAAGGCTGTTCATGTTCATAAACTTAACCATGAAAGTAACCAATAGAACATTGTTCTATCCGGCTCATTTGCGTTCGATTATCTTGATGTAGGCAAAAGCCGCGCTGAAAGTGAAGACAGCCGAGAAAACCACGACGTTCAGAATTGAAGCATATGAGAACGGCGGGTATCCAGGCAGCAGGAAAGACCGAATCATGTCAGAAGCGCCGCTTAAGGGATTCACTTCGGCCAGCGTGACCAGAATCGCAGGAAACTTGCCGTCTCTTCCCAGCCCCTCAATCAGGGAAAGTGGGTAGAACACGCTGCTGCAGAAGAAAAGCGTGTAGTAGACCAAGCCTCTTGCCGTTATGAATTTCTCAAGGCTCGACGTGGAAACTGCGATGGCTATGCTCAAGCCTGAAATGCCGACGGCCAACAGAAACAGGACAGCCAAGATAACCAAGAGCTGCCAGACTGTGGGGAACCCGAGGAAAATGAAGCACGTCAGCAATAGAGGCGACATATAAATCATACCTCGTAGCCCCCCTGAAAGCACACGTCCAATCGCAAGCTCCATCCTCGTCATCGGCAGACTCAACATGTAATGGTGCACCTCCCTGCGGCGCTCCATGTTTACTTCACGCCCAATCATGAAAGCTGAAGCAAACAAGCCCGTGACGGCAAGTCCAGGTGCAAAAAAGTTGAAGTAACTGCCGATTTCCTCCATCACGACGGAGCTTAACATCTGATTGTAGACGATGGCCATTATGAAAAGGTCAGACAAGTTCATGCTGATCAAGCCTACAAGCCACCATTTGTAGCGGAAGAAGTTCCTGAAATCGTGCTCCACGATGTGCAAGATGGCACTCACTACTGCCAACCTCCTCCCTCGATGCGTCTGTCATAGATTATAACGCCGACGAAAGTGAAGAATGCGAAGAACGCGATTATTCCAAGCAGCGGCCACAACGGATTGCTCAGAGTCATGGTCTCTATGCCAGTACCCCAGCGGAACAAGTCCGCCGCATACGTGACAGGATTGAAGCTCGCGAGTCCACCGTAAAGCGGGTTAGCGGCCTGAACAACTGCTAAGGGATACATTGCCGTGCTTAGACGGACTATCAAGGCGTCCAGCACTCCCATCAATATGTCGAAACGGTCACTGGACTTTATTATGACGGCTATCGTGATACTCATGCCGGACACGCCAAAAGAGAACAGGAAAAGCGCGAACAGCGCAACGAGGAAGCTGAGTGGGTTGATGGCGCCGATAACGTACAATGACAGAGCGATTAACGGTCCTACATATATGAACGCCCTGAGACCTCCGCCGATTGATCGTCCCAGCACCAGCTGTTTTCTGGAAACAGGCAGGCTTAGCAGGTATTCGAAGACGCCGTGCTCTGCTTCTTCGTAGATGTCAAACCCGATGAATATGGCTGCTGAGTAGAGCGTCATCACTGAAAGTCCAGCCACGTAGTACTGGAAATAGTTAGGTATGCTCATCATGCGTGAGGCGATAAGTCCAAACAGGGCTATCTGTGAGACGAACCAGATGGCTCGCATTATGATCAGGAACTTGTACTGGAAGAAGAGGCGAATGTCTCGCTCAATAACTAGGAAGAGCTTGTTCGTTCACGGCTCACCCCTCATCCTTCTGTGCTTCCTCAATCGTCAAGCCAGTGTAATGCGCAAAGACGTCGTCAAGGCTCGGCTCGCTCATCCGTATCGAGTTGATGGGCACGTTCTTCTTCATAAGCAAGTTCATTATTTGCGGAACAACCTCTTCAACGCGGTTCAAGTAAAGCCTAAGGTTCGTGGGCTTAACCTGCATAATGTCCACAACTTCCTTGAAACTTTTGAGTTCCTCAACGACCGTAGGTGATGCGTCTTTTTCAAGCTGGATGTCGATGATGTCGCCGCCGAGAATGCTGTCCTTAAGCGTTTTAGGCGTGTCGCACACAAGCAGCTTGCCCCTGTGCATAATGCAGACACGGTCTGAAAGCCTGTCTGCCTCATAAAGCTCGTTAGTGGCCAGAATGATAGTGCTTCCTTCATCGCGAAGTTCCAGCAGCATGTTCCATATCTTGTGCTTGCCGACTATGTCGATCTGAGTAGTCGGCTCGTCGACTATGGCAATCTTCGGCCTCTGGATTAGAACCTTGGCCATCTCGACCCGTTTGCGCATACCACCTGAAAGCGCATGAACATTCTTGTGCCGAGGCTCCCACATGTCCAGAGTTTCCAGAACCTGCTTGACCCTTTGCTTCCGTTCTTCGGTTGACAGCCCGCAAACTTTGGCGTGCCAGTTCACCACGTCCCAAGGGGTGGCAACCCACAGCATTTTAGGCTCCTGAAAAGCAATGCCCAAAAGACCCCTCACCTTGTCAGGACTTTTTCTTATGTCAAACCCGCCGACCAAGGCCGTGCCTTCAGTTGGCTTGATGACCGTTGCAAGCATCAGAATCGCGGTTGTCTTCCCAGCGCCGTTAGGCCCGAGAAGCCCAAGGATTTCTCCCTCTTCGATTTCGAGATCTAAGTGATCTACTGCGGCAAGGTTGCCGAATTTCTTTGTGAGGTTTTGGATTTGGATGATTGGTGGCATCTGCTGCACCAAATTAATGCTGAACCAAGTACAATGACACAGCACTTAGATAAGACTAGCGGATACTCGCAACCTACCTCTCTTCTTACACGCCCAAACTACCACGGGCTCCGCGATCGCCAAGTAAGCCAGCGTGAGCAATCACTCTCGCCCATTTTGCGCTTTTTATGAAAGCAGGACTTGCTTTTCATGATATAACGTTTCGGCTTCAATCATGCTTTTGGTGTATCCAAACACTCCTAGCAAGGTCTCGCCAGCAGAAATCAGCAGTTGCACATATTCCTTCGCATCATAGCGTGTGCCAGGCTTCAGCTATGAGCTGCAATAACCCTGTCATTAGCCCGTCTGGAGCTAGCGTTGACAATCAAGTATTGAACTGTCTGTCCAGGATGCACCCCGAAACCAGCCTTTTCCAACTGCTTCGCCGCAATAGCCTGGAAAACATCATGAGCGTAGCCTGAAGGAACCTTTGACAGCCTCTGGGTAACCAAAAGCTCCTCCACATCAACATGCCCGCCAATCAACTCGCCGGCATAGTCTCCTAAAACGCGCAGAGCCTCGGCAATTTTGGCCCTGAAACTTTCCAGGCTGTTGGCCTCTGCAAGCTTCCTAATCATCTCCATCTGAGCCTTATACAAAAAGCAAGGCGTGTCTCCACGTCTGGCCTCGATGCCGCGCATTTTGACCTCGTCATTTTCAAAAACGCCATAGTATCTGTTCAGCACCGGAACACCTTCCAAGACCTTTGACGGAAGAAAAACAATCCAACGATACTTTCCCTCAACGCCTAACTGAACGCCAACAGCACTTGAAACTTCGCGGCAGAAATCAGCAACTTCTCTAGGAGAAATCCCCTCTTTCTTCAGCCACAAAGAATCCACGATTCCATGGATAACTTCAAAACCATGCTGCTCCGCCATTGCCGCAGTTTTCAACAATCCGTCGCGTGCGAAAGCGCACACTGCGATGTGAGCATCAACCTTTCCGAAACGCGCGTTTCTGTAACCCAGATAACCAAAGCACGTAACTAGGATCCACTTGAGAGCTGCCTGCCGCATGTTGTAAGTGTGCCTCAGCTCCTTATCCTCAATTTCCTTCATCAAGCTCTTGTACTTCGAGCGCTTCCTCAAAAGCAAATCCAGAGTCTTAGGCACAATCCCCTTTCTCTTCTCGCAAATGTTATACCCAAGCTCAGGCACCCTCAGCTTCGAGTCTGGGCAACACTTGCAAAGCACGGTTTCAGCCGAAATGTTCCGCGTCAACATCAACATTGGAAACATGGAAGCAAAATCAACTTCAACAACATCCGTGTGAAAACCCAGTTTCGGCTCAAAGATAAAACCGCCTCGGTCAGCCACAAGCAGCTCCCAGCCGGACTTGAAAGATTCGGGCTCAGTTTTCTTCCACGGAATGAGAATGCCTTCCTTCCAAGCAGTGTAAAGCTGCAGAGAGGACATTATGCTTCCGATAGAGGCTCTTGCGGCCCGCTGAAGAGGAACTCTGCACGTCCTTGAAACTTCAGTCAGCCCTTCTAAACCGCATGTGGTGTAGATGAAAGTGTTGTTTACATCGATGTGAACCCGCCCAAAAAGCCGTCGCGTAGGCGCCTTATGATAGACCCTAACGTAAGAGAAGAAGGTTTTCCCACAACTCTTCTCAGCCTTCAGCGGAATGTTCTCTCTGCTCAAAACAAAACTGTCCAAGACACCGTTGGCAAAGGCGCGATAAGTAAGACACGGCAACAGAAAGGAGTCGCCGCCGCTGGTAAAAATGAGGTCAGGGGCCTCTTCCTTAACGGTTTTGACAAGTTGCAGAATCTTCTCGGCTTCATTTCCCTCATTAATCATTATGGTTTTGTCGCCGAAATCCAGCGACATGCTGTCTATCTTATCGGTTAACTTCTGCAGAACGCCCTCCTTCTTCAAGGCAACATTAAGCCGCATTGAACGCAACGGCGGAGTACGGTAGTCAACGCTTTCAACCGAGTCAAGCACATCACAATAAAGCCGTTTTCCCGGAGCAACAACCATCACATGGGCTAATGGAAAAACTTCTTTGTCATACAAATACGCCTGTGCAATTGAAACGTCAACATTATAAAGCCGAAACTTCTCATACCTGCCTGACCTGGCAATCTTTCTAGCCAACACTGACGCTTCTTGATAATCGCTAACGTCAATTTCCAAAACTTTCTTCCACGCAGCTTCCATGAAATCAGCATGTTTCTTGACAAAACGCCAGCTTTCAACCGACGGGTTTTCCCCAATTTTCTCGGCCAAACTGTTGAGTTCTGAAAAGCTTCCAGAAACGCCAAATCTGTGCGTGAACGTGTCAACGAGCCTGACGCGTTCTCCATTTTCTGCAATAAGCCACACCGTGATTTCGTTCTTGCCTAAAGGGTAAACGTCAAACAGCCAGCCTCGAATCGGGTTAAGTTTGACGAAGCTGCTTTTCAAGCCGCTCAAGGCTTTCCTTAATCTCCAAAATGTCTATCTGCTGACTGAGCAAAATGGACATGAACATAGCCTCGGCTAGTATGGTTCTTGTCGCCATTCCACCCGCAGACGCATGCATCCTATACGCGTTCATCATCCTGTCAAAAGCCTCCAGCTCCTTACCCCTCAAAGCCTTTCGAAAGCCTTCCCAGCGGTTAATCTCCGCCTCTAACGCCTGCCTATAAGACGGAACGGTTCTCCCCAAAACTCACACCTCCACAAAATGATGCCAGTGAAGCAGAATCAACCGGAAAATCCTTGGCGAAAGGATTAATCCGCGCATGGTCTTCCAAGGCAAAAGACAAAATTTCACCCATCTTCCTCAACCTGATCAAAACATTACATCTTCCAAACAGAACAGCCTCAAAAAACGAACCTTGCCTGGAACGTTCTTCTGGAAAATAGCCTACGACAATGATTGCCTGTTTCTCAGACGCTACCTCAGACAGCTTAACACAGACTTTCATGAAAAGCTCTCTGGCCTCAACTTTAGGAAGGTCGCGGTCCAAAAACAGCGAAGTGGCATCGGAAACAATCAGCAGTCTAGCCCTTCGACTCTTCAAAACAGACTCCAACTTCTCCAAAATTAAAGACGAAAGCTGATAAGCAGTGAAAGCCCTTGAAACATAAACTTTCTCTAAAACACCCCTAGAATCCAAACCATAACCGCGGGCAATTTCCGCAATCAAATACGGATTGAACATGTTGCCACCGTCAACAAAAACGGTAGAGGAATCTAAACCGCCGCGTGCAAGCGGAAGCTGACACCTAACTGACAGAGCAGAAGACATGAAAGAAACGCCGCTATCGTGCAAAACGGCAAAATCCCCGAATTTCAACCCTGGAAAGACATCATCCAACACTGGGAAACCGAGGGAAAGTCGCCTAACCTCTTTCATTGACAAAACAGACACGGAAAGCTCCCCTGCTTTAAGTGGAGAAGCCGAAAAACAGCAAATAAACGTTTGCTGGAAAAGCATTTCCACAGACTCGGAGAGAGATAGGTTAAAGTTAACAATCATCCATGGTTTCCAAGGCACGTTCTGTATCTAGTCGGGTTCAGAATTCGAAATAAAGAGTTGATGTTCATAACAGATATGCGTAGGCGAGAGCACAGAAACAGACATCTCGGTGATGAACTTGAAACCTGCTCTTGCCAAGCGAAAAACACAGACCGCCCTAGCAGTGCTCACATTCACAGCCTTGGTCATCACCTTAGGCTTAAACGTCAAAGCGTACACGTTTTTCCCAGAATACCAAAACTACGTTCACGCCTACCTGAACTCGGTGGACTTAGGAAACTGGACCTACATGGAGAAGCCCACGTTTCCAGTTCTGCTCAACAAATCCCAAGTGCAAATAGGCCAAAACTGGAGCATCGTCTGCCCGCTCAGAGCGAACCACAACTACCACGTTTACTGTTTCGGCGAATGGGTGAACAACGGCTCAGAGCCCAAGACGGATTATGATATCTACGTTTACAATCCACTCGGCGAACTGGAAGGCTACCACACCGAATCTGCAGGACTTCCTGAACACTTGGGAACCGCTGTAGACGAACCCCTTTTTGCTCCCAGATATTCAGGCAACTACACCTTCGTCATAAGAAATGACCCAAGAGAAAGCAAAAGCGACGAACAGGCAACATTTATGATAATTGAAAATGTCGAGTGTAACGTCTGGCACGAACACTATGTTGAAGGAAAAGACAACGCAAGTCTACCAGTCTTAAACACAAGTTGGGCTTACGAGTTCGTGACTGAAAGTCAGCATGTGGAAGTGTGGATCAAGGTTCCAGAAACCTTGGACATGTACGAAGCCAGACTCTACCTGATGGCTGATTCTCAGCTGCCGAATGAAACTATTCTGAACGATGTTCCACTGGCTTGGGAGCACGGACTCTACGGCGGCAGAAACGACACCTACGGCGGATACAATCTGGAAAGCAAGGAATATCGGGGCGTAGCCTACGCAAGCTGCGAATCTTATGGCCAAAACATGTTCCTGAACTTCACTTCTTCGCATAAGGGGAAAAGCCTCTATCACCTAGTCCTCATAGGCGAGGTCGGCTCAGGGATAATGGAGTTCCTAGTCAAGACAGAATTCGGAAATGTCTGCTTGAAACCCGCAATCCTTCCTGTAAGAGTGCACCCGCAGAATGATACGACAATCGCATACGTCTCAAACTGCACAGACCTTGAAAACGCAACCTTGCAGTATTCGACAAGCGGCTGGACAAACGTGACGACCATGGAAATGACGATTCTGAGCAACAGAACCTGTAGGGCTGTCATTCCACGACAACCTGCGGGAGTTGAAGTGAGTTACGAGGTTGATGCCAGAGACGTTTTGGAAAACCTCCTCGAAGCCAACGGAACCTATTCTGTGAAGAATGAATTGGCTTTGAATTTGTCTGCAACTCATGAAGCCGTGACTGTCGGCGACAACGTAACCGTGAGAGGCTTCGTGACGCCTGCAATTGAGAATCTTCCTATAATTGTACGGTTTGACTCAGTAAATGACACTAAACAGATGTTCTGCTACACGCAAGCAGACGGCACATTTACGGCCAGCTTCAGATCAGAAAACTTGACGACCTGGGAAGTTCAGGCAAGATTCGACGGAAATGACTTGTTCTTTGAAAGCGTGAGTTCACGAGAGACAATAGATGTCAACGAACCCTCCATACTACAGAAATACTCGCTTTACATAGGCGGAGGAATCGGGGCAATAACCATCATAGGCGCCGTAGTATATTGGAAAAAGATGAAAGATTAGAACCTGATCGGCTATGTTGTACATGTTTTGAAGCTGCAACGTCTTTGACCGGACAGAATAGACCCAAAAAGACATTGTTTTGACCTGGGAAAGAGATAAGTTTACATCAAACATAATCTAGTCAGGCGAGAGCATATTTTGAAGGAATACCTGATTGGCGCAGGCGGATGGGCATACTTCCAAATACCCGGACTCCACCCGCTTGCGGCGTATTCAAGAGCTTTCAACTTTGTCGAAGTGAATTCAACCTTCTACCAGATGCCCACCATGAAGGAAGTGGAGAACTGGCGGAAGCTTGTTCCACCTGACTTCCAGTTTGCTGTCAGAGCACACAGAGCCATAACGCATGAGAACAGGCTCCAACCAAGTGCAGAAACTCTTGAGGCACTTGTAAAAATGAAAGAGATATGCCATGTCTTGAATGCGGGCATTCTGCATCTTCAAACACCGCCATCCTTGAAGCTTGACGGAGCTTCAGCCAGCAAACTCGACGACCTTGTCACTTCGGCAGATCTTGGAAAGATTCGAATCGCCCTTGAGATTAGAAGCACGCGATCCTCCGAGCTTCCGCTCGAGCTTGTACGAGTCATGCAAGATCATGGAATGATTCACTGCGTAGACCTTTCACGAGGCGAAACACCCGCATATCAGTCTGACACACTTTACACTAGGCTTTTCGGCAAGGGCAGCCACAACGTGTATCAGCCCATGGACGAAGAATTGGTCGAGGTAGACCACAAGGCTTCAAGTGGAAACTTCGAAAAAGTGGCTATGAGCTTTCACTTCGTCAGAATGTACAAGGACGCAGCCAGATTGAAGATTTACAAGCAGACGGGCAAGTTCCCAACCATCACCAAGTCAACAGGACTCGCCTCCCTGGATGAGGTTCTGAACGAAGATGCACGTTTCCCAACGACAAAGCAAGACCTGAAATACAGCCACGGCTGGAAGCTTTTCGACATGACAAAGGACCGAAGAATACGCGCAAGCGACTTGTTAATGAAACTTCCTGAGAGAACCTACAACAACATCAACGAAGTCATAGATGAGCTACGCTCGACAGCGAGGTGATGAGTGTTTGGCCTCCCCTGAAAAGGTGTTTCTCGGCACATCAGGCTGGAGTTACAAAGAGTGGATTGGCCCATTCTACTCAAAAGAAGACAAGAGCATGCTGAGAGCATTCACAAAGGTCTTCAAAACAGTGGAGATTGATTCGACATTCTACAGGTACCCGTCAAAAGGCACAGTCATGGGATGGACCAAATATTCTCCTGAAGGGTTCGTCTACACCGCTAAGCTGCCAGGCTTGATCACCCATGAAAAGAAGTTGGATTTGAGCGCGGGGGTTGAAGAGGATTTACAGAAGTTCGTAGAACTCATGGAGCCTCTTTCGCTAAGCGGAAAACTTGGCTGCATACTCATCCAGCTTCCGCCAAGGTTTGACTACAAGCCGAAGGAACTCGAGGATTTCTTCAAGATTCTTCCGACCCACATCAGATTTGCAGTTGAGTTCCGAGACCGCTCATGGATGAGGCCGGAAACGTGGGCTTTACTCGAAAAACACCGCGTAGCATACACAATCGTTGACGAGCCCCTGCTTCCTCCAGAATTGCATGCAACCTCAGACATAGCATATTTTCGGTGGCATGGGCGCGGAACAAAACCATGGTACAATTATCGTTACGATGTTGAAGAGCTTAAGCCGTGGATCCCGAAGGTCAAGGAAACCACTGGAAAAGTGAGCAAGGTTTATGGGTATTTCAACAATCATTACCACGGCTACGCTGTTGAGAATTGCCTTCAAGTGCTGGAAATGCTCGGCGCTCTGACGCCTAAGCAGAAAGGAGCCAAGGCAAGGATGCAGAACTATAGAAGCCCAGCGAAGCTCAAAGAATCCAAGCTGGAAACTTTCATCGAACCGAGCAAAATGAGCTTCGAAGACCTGATGGAGTATTTCGTTCCAAGCGAGAGATTGAAAAGAGCTGAAGGCATTGAAGACAGCGAATTGAAAATCACGAAGCAAACAGACTCGCACATCGAAGCTACCGTGAGAGAATACGACATCATTATAGACATGGAAAAGAAGGAAATCTTGCACGACTGCGCAGACTGGAGCAAAACCTTACCCGCCAAAAAACTTTGCAAACATGTTGGCAAGCTGCTGCTTTCAATGGGCAGAGACGAAGCCACGAGAATGCTGAGAGCATTGTACGTTGAGAAGGAAAGCTGGCAATTCAAACCGTACACGTAGAAAATGACCAAGATCAGCGTGAAAGCAAATCGTAGGCAGTCTTTCTGGCTTTTTCCATCACAGCTTGCTCATCCAAGCTTCTCGCTTGCTGGTTCTGCATCAGAATTTTTCCATCAACAATGACTGTCTCGACGTCGGCTGCACGCGCAGAATAAACGATAGTTGAGTAGATATCGTGCAGTGGTGTCAGATGCGGCTTTGCAAGGTCAACCAAAATTATGTCAGCTTTCTTGCCCACCTCTAAAGAACCAACATCTTTCTCAAGCCCCACGGCTCTCGCCCCGTTCAACGTTGCCATCTTCAAAACCTCATAGGCTGGCAAAACCGTGGGATCCAAGTACTCGTGCTTCTGAAGCAGGGCACCAGTTTTCATGGTTTCAAACAAGTCGAGACTGTTATTGCTTGCAGGTCCATCGGTCCCCAAGCCTACATTGACGCCGAGACTGGTCAGGTCCTTGACCTTCGCCGCACTCAAGCCAAGCTTCATGTTGGCTACTGGAACGTAGGCCGCGTTTACCTTGCGGTTGGAAAGTGTGCGCATGTCTTTTTCTGAAAGGTCAATGCAATGCGCTGCAAGAACGCGCTCGTTTAGTAAGCCTATCTTGTTGAGGAATTCAACTTCACTCAAGCGGTTCTTCTTTTCAAACTCCCTAAGCATCGTCTCAGATTCGCCCAAATGCAGGTGCAAGCCGACTCCGAGTCTTGAGGCTTCTTCACCAACTTTGAGAAGTAGCTCTGGACTGCAACTGTAGACCGCGTGTGGGGCAAGCATCGCGCTGACTCGACCATCTGCATAGTCTCGAAAGCGTTCGGCGAAACTCACGCTTCTGGCAAGCATCTTTTCGCCCTGCACGCTACTTCCAGCCTCAATTACACCTTCCCCCAAGACGCCTCTCAACCCGCTCTTCTCAACTGCTTTTGCAACTTCGTCCTCGTGAAAATACATGTCCGCGAAGCATGTGGTTCCTCCTTCAATCATCTCCAAGCAGCCCAGAAGTGCTCCATTGTAGACGTCTTCAGGCTTTAGGCGGGCCTCAAGAGGCCAAATTGTTTTATCCAGCCAAACATTCAATGGTTTATCATCAGCTATCCCACGAAAAACAGTCATAGGCACATGTGTGTGGCAATTGATCAAGCCCGGCAAAGCCACTTTTCCCTTTGCGTCTATCTTGGCCTCTGCCACAATCCTCCCGGCAGAAGCGTTCTTGCCGACAAAGGCTATTCTGCCATCTTTCACGGCTAAGGCGCCGTTCTCTATGGACCTTTTTCGGTTCATAGGCAAAATTGTGCATCCGTGGATTAGGATGTCAGCGTTTTTCAACCGTACACCATTAGGGTACAGGCATGATTAGCCATAAAAGTGTTAATGCTGCCGCGTTAGAAGTGTCTTGGTTGTTCAGCCTTCCCCTTTCAGCTACCTAAAGCATTGAAGCCAGCAGTGTGAGTAATTTAGATCAGCGGTTTGACGTGTTCTATCTTTCCCATTAGAGGTCGCAGAGTGGGCTGTGCGATGTGTCCCTCGCCTAGATCGTCCTTGGGCATTCCGGGGTTGCCTATTTTTCTGCATATGAAGTTGAGCGAGTCTTCAGTGAAGTTGAGCAGGTTCTGTCCCTCGTTTGTCAGCTTGTACACTTTCCTAGGCCTCTCGTTTTGCATGTTCCATTCGCTTTTCATGTATCCCTTCTTCTCCAGCGCATTCAGCAGCGGGTAGATGGTACTGGGGCCGAAGTATACTCCGAAGGTTTTGCGGATTTTTGTGATTATCTGGTAGCCGTGCATTGGCTGGGAGCTTAGGAACTGAAGTACTACCATGTCTAGAAGGCCTTTCATCAACTTGACTTGAACTTCTTTCGAGTTGTTCATCATTACTCCCCTCTTGTGTATTTGCGTCCAACAGTTCTTCTGTTGCACACAGATACAATATGTCCTCTTTCAGACATATCTTGAGACTTTATAGAGCATAAACGGCCATATAAACGTTCATGCTTACGCCGAGCATAACAAAGCATACTCAAGCATAACAGGATATTCCATTTTCTACATAATCTAAATAAGCCCAGACATGAACCAGTACAAAACAGAACACGTCTGGAGCATGAATTATTTGAGTGAACAATTCAAAAAAGAAATTGTACAACGCATCACCAAGAACCTGCTCGACATCCAAATACTCAGGCTCATCCAGACTCAACCCATGTGGGGATACAAGATAAAGAAGCAAGCAGAGACAAAATTTGGCGTAAGACTCAGACACGGAGCGCTATACCCACTACTCAACAAAATGGAAAAAGACGGGTTACTCACAAGCAGAAAGGAATCTAAAGGCGGACGAGTCCGAAAAGTCTACACAATAACAAGTAAAAGCGAAGAATGCTTGGAAGCCTATAGAAGTGTGCTACGCGAACAGATGAAAAACTCGGACGTTGAATGAGTTCGCTTGGATATAGTGGTTTTTGAGCCCTTGAAGGCATGTGAAACGCTATTCTGAAATTGTCGGGCGCACAAGGAAAAAGTGCGAAGTTTATAGATGGGGAAAACGAAATCTGCAATTGACCAAGAGCTTTTAAACATGCAATGCTACATCATGGGATCATGCATTGCAGCACAAACCGCACGATGAAAAGTATGCTTACAGCTCAACAAGTGCACCGTTTGCTTTGCAGATATGGCAAGCCAGCATTCAAAGTAGCACAGAAAATCATACTTGAAGAAGACATAAAGAACTGCAACGTTCGCGAAGCACTAGATTACTTTATACGAGAAGTGTGGCTTGACATGGAATATCCGGGATTGATGGCATTGGCTTGCAAAGCAGTCAAAGGAAAACCTGACAAGACATTACGGCTTGGCGCATCACTGGTATTGCTAAGAGGGGCAATGGACGTACATGATGACATTATTGACAAACAAGAAACAAAAGCAGGCAAGCCTACTCTCTATGGCAAATATGGACAAGACATGGCAATACTTGCTGGAGACGTTCTTTTCTACGAGGGTTTGACACATTTGAATGAGGCTATCTTGCATTT
>JALHSY010000129.1 GCA_022865455.1 Candidatus Bathyarchaeota archaeon | reverse complement strand
TTGCGCGTAACGTTGAGGATTGATTACGGGGGAAGAGAGGACGCGGTTCTCAGGTATTTCTCCCAGCAAGCAGGCATGCCTGAGGTGTTCGCTGA
The DNA here is from genome assembly GCA_022865455.1 of Candidatus Bathyarchaeota archaeon. GTDB lineage: Archaea > Thermoproteota > Bathyarchaeia > Bathyarchaeales > Bathycorpusculaceae > 20-14-0-80-47-9. The sequence continues at coordinate 11,067 of JALHSY010000129.1, read as the reverse complement.
GCTTGAGACGCGTACGCCTAACGATTCCATCGTGCTCTGCTGGTGGGACTATGGCAGAGCAGTTAGGCAGTGGAGTCATCGAGAGGTGATAGAAGCATACCCTTCGAGAGACATATGGCAGTCAATGGGGTAGAGCAGAGACCCAATTCACAACTTGGAATCACAGATCTTTGAAACATGGGGTTCTTCTGAAAAGATACATGACATCGCAAGAATATTCATGCTGCCCGAAGACCAGTCTTTGCCCATTATGAGAGGTTACAACGCGTCTTACGTGCTGGTTCTTGTGCCTGATGAGCTGTAGAAATTCAGCTGGATCGCAGAAATCGCAGGCTGCAACGCGCCAGATTACTTGACGGTCAACGGCACTGATTGTCAGCCTACGGCTGCCGGTTCGCAGATTGCTTTGCTCCGCCTCGTGTTCGATGACACGCTACACCCAACTCACTTCACAAAACTGTACGACAATGGCAAGGGCAAGATATACCGCATTGACTACCCGTAAAGAATAGCGGTCTCATGCGGATGAAGCTTTTATATGGTTATTTCTTTGGGTTTCTTGCCGCTCATGTAGTCTATGTCGATTCTGCCGATGGTGGTTTCTTTCAGCCGCTCTGGGTCAAGCTTCACCTGCTTTGCTATTAGAGGTTCAGGGTTTTTGTCGAGTTGTCTCATCATGCGCTCTAGTGCCAAGCGTTTTTCTTCGGGCTGTTCGATGAAGACTACTTTGCCGCGGAAGTGGACGGAAGCGAAGAGGTGGTCGCATTGGCCTTCCGAGTAGCCGTAGTCCAGCATTGCTTGACCCCAGACTGTGCTGTTTGATTTGAGGTAGTCGAGTTTCTTGCCTTCCTTGGCACAGTGGAAGTAGATGCAGTTGCGGTTCTCATCATAGCCGTGGCTTAGTGTTACAAGATATGGTTGATTGTCCTTGCAGAGGGCGATGGTCACATACTTTGCCGATTTGAGTATCTTCTTGAGAACGCTTACATCAGTTATTTCCTTGTCTTTACGTTTCATATGGTACGTCATAGTGTCTGCTCCGTTAGACCAAGTTACTGAATTACTATTGACTGTTAGATGAATGTTTGTGATGTACCCGCTAATGTGATTGCTGTCGTCTTCGAGTCTTCGTGAGCATTCTCGGTTCTTTCCATTCGTCTCGGATAACGCTGTACAGATAGGCGTCAGTCCATTCTCCTCTGATGCGACCTGATTTTCATATGGTTCCTTCTCTTCTGAAGCCTACTCTTTCCAGAACTTTTTGAGACGCCTTGTTTCTTACGTCAGTCATCGCCTGTATTCGTGCAATGTCCTTGGAAAGAAACAGGTAATCCACAATCAATTGGACAGCCTCCGCTCCGTATCCTTTTCCCCTTTCGCTGGGAACTAGCGCGCGCGGGCAGAAACGTTTTTGCGGGGGTGCAGATCGGTCGGCGAGTCGTCGTTTTGATGTCTACGTTATGGAGGGTGCTTGGTTTTAGATGTTTCCTTGCTTTTTTAAGGTTTTGATTTCGGCTTCGACCTGTTCTATAGTGAGTTTTTCTGTGGTTTTTCTCAGTTCGACAACGGAGTCGCCGTAGCTTTTTCTGATTTCGCTTATGAATTCTATGGCTCTTTTTGTTCCCAGCTCCTTGACTAGGGCTTCAAAGGGCACTTCGACTGTGGCTATTCGCGAGGTCGTCACTTTTTCACTCTCCATTTTTCCTAAGTAATTGATTGGATTTCTAACTTTTAACCTATACCCTTTCTCAGCGGCGAGTTTCTCAATGCAGACGGCCTTATCTAAAATTTCGTCGTCGCAGGTTAGCAGAAAACAGGCCTCGCCTAAACAGGCCGCCGATACGTGCAAAGCGTCTAAAGAACCGATATTACATCTTGAGGAGAACTCCCGGGCTAAAGCGACGAGCCGCCTGCTGCTGGCAACATTTACTGTAGTTAAGGTTCTCTCGAAGCCTCTGACATCTTTCCTCTTCAAAGGGTCTAGGATCTGTTCGATTTCAAACTTCACATAATCGGAGCTTACAATCTCGATTTTTTCTCTCTCAGCAATGTCAACTATTTTTAAGAAGGCTTCGGATTCCGCGTGGATGCGGCTGTCACTTTGATTGTCCAGTGGTCTGCAGTAAACGTTTGTGTCTAGATAAACTCGTTCAGCCAATTTGATCCCAACCTGATAAGCGAAACGTTTCTGTTGTTGCCATGTTGCTTTTTGTAGTTTTTGCTGGGGTCAAGGTGATGACTAGATAGCTGCCTTTTGTGGCTAAATCCATGTCTAAATCTTGTTTTAGGAAGGGCTTAGCTGTTTTGTGGAATTTGCGGGGAATGGGCAGGGAAATGCGCTCATATTCGTATACGTATTTGCTTCTAAGATACCGCTTCCTAGAAACTCTGCACTGAATCCTAACCAATTCTGGACAGCCTCCGTGCAAAAACTGTGCTTTGTCTTTAGCTTTATAAAAGTCAACCGCTGAAACGACACTCTCGCCTAGTGGAGAGAGATGAGTTAAAGTAAAGAGAATTCTTAATGTCTTTCTGGATGTGAGTAAGATTATTTTCATGAGAATATATAGGTTGTATCTATAAATCCAAATGTTTAGGGTATGAAAGGTCTAGCAATACCTTGAACACATTCTCTGGTACTTTTTATAATTCTCTAACTGCCACTGACTAGTCCCTCTAGCTTGAGGTTAAGGTATTATAGTAAAAGGAATGCGGAGTTTCTGTAACTTGAGGTTAAGAATATTGCCTACTCTCTTGCCAATGACTATGATATGCCTTGGATTAGATTCCAGAATTGGGTTTGCGATATGATTCTTCCAACAGATTTCCAATATCGTCTCAATGAAATTTTGATTCTTCTTGCCACTTCCATAAAGACCCACGATGCTGGCATCTGACAACCACATACCTTTCTCTTTCATCTCTTGCAAAACTTTAATTTTGTTGCGAAGTCTCTGAATTGAAGATGGAGTTTTCGTTTTAAGAATTGCGTGAAAACCTAAATCATTCTTATTCTCAGCAACGCAAGAGCTGAATATTTTCCAGTGTTGAGGTGTACCTGTGTTCTTTCTATCGGTTCTCCTTTTGGTTAGCAGTTCGTCCTCTCCATAACCCAAACAATAAACGAATCTGACAAAACGCAATGGATAGTCTGCTATAATTTCGTGTAGGATAGAACTGTCACAACTAATTTCATAGTCTTGTTTATCAGTAAAAACATGGGATTCAGCCAACAAGACAACATTAATCTCATCAGACCTCCAGAATTGTCGATATTCTTCCACTTGCCTTACAACTTCAAAAGAATCGATTTTATACTATGCGGAACATCTTCTTTAATTAATCTATATGTTCTATCGATGCTTGCCTCGATATCCTTATCCATATCCGCCTCATCCGAAACTAGCCAAATGAACTAGAATGTTAGATGATTAAGATACTTTTCAGAACTCAGAAAGATTTTTAATAACATTTGAAAAACGGGCTTGTTTTTGCACAATAAGGCAGAATTGAGTTTGGTGGGGTCGCTGGGATTTGAACCCAGGATCGCCAACGCCCCAGGCTGGTATACTAAACCAATCTAGCCAAATCTGCACCAGTATACCCAACACAGACATGGAAGCTATACGACGACCCCACAGACCCAGCGCGTTGACTGGGAAGGTAAAATCGTCAAGGCACTATTAAAGCTTAAAAGCTTAAGGGAATCGAAGAAAACGTTGAAATCTCTGATGCACCATTAAGGTTTGAAGTTGGAAAGTAAACTGGTGATGTAGCGTGAACAGAAAGCTGCTGGCTTTGGGCTTGATTATCATAAGCTTGTCTATATTATTGTCCTGCCTAGCGTATGTAAGATTCTTTTCGGGCGGCAGAGGGTTTGCCGTGGGTCCTGTTCACAACCTTTCAACGGGGCTGAATTACACTACTATCCAAGAGGCAATAGATGATGACAACACGTTGAATGGGCACATCTTGCTTGTCGAGAATGGGGTTTACTACGAGCATGTTGTTCTGAGCAAGTCCCTGTCGCTGGTCGGCGAAAGCGCAGAAGGCACAATCATCGACGGGAACGGAACTGGAATCGTGGTTACCGTCAAAGCCAACAACGTCAAGATAAGCAACGTTACTATCCAGCGAAGCGGCCCAGCCAAGAGTGACCCGCACGAAGGCGGCGTCTACATTGAACGTTCAAACTACACCAGCATCAGCAACTGCATTGTGAAGGACAATTACAGCGGGATTCAAGCGCTCTATTCTGAGAACAACACTTTCGCTTACAACAGGGTTTTCTCGAACAGGTATGCGGGATTCACGCTTCTCAGCTTTACCAAAAACAACACTGTAGTGAACAACACTATAGCAAGCAACCCTAACGGGATTTGGTGTGAATACTCGAGCAACAACCTGATAGAAGACAACACCATCACCCACAATAGCGAGCACTTGATGTGGTTGAGAAAATCCAACAGCAGCAGGATTTCTCACAACAATTTCGTCGGCAAAAGCGTGGTCGTGCTGGGTTCTATAGATGTTTGGGAAAGCGAGTTTGAGGGAAACTACTGGAGCGAGTACAACGGCACAGACGCAGATCACGATGGCATTGGAGACACACCGTACACGGTTGACGAAAACAATGTTGACCATTACCCGTTGATGGGCATGTTCTATAGTTTCAACAGTTCTTCAGGCAAGCAGCTGAATGTTATCTCAAACTCGACTGTGCAAGGCTTTGCGTATTTTGCGGCCAACAGTACGATCAGAATGGAGGTTTCGAGTGCTTCGGCGATTCCAAGCATGGGTTTCTGCAGAGTGACAATCCTACACGACGTTCTGGCTCCTCCGTACATAGTGATCGTCAACGATAGCGTGGTGTTTTACAGCACGTTGAACGAGACTGACTCTTCAAGCATCATCTACTTCAGTTACGCGCACTCGACTGTGGAAATAGTCATCGCATCTGGACTTTCTTCGTCCTCACTTCAGTCATTTCTGGCGGCTGCCGTTCTGGCTTTCCTTTGCTTGTTTGAGTTGCTGCGCGGTTTGATGCCAGAAGCTCCGTCCGTCTTTGCTCACAGTGACCTACCCCTCCTCTATATATAGATTGAACTCGTGGCCGATCTTTCTGGTTCAAGTTCTTCTGGAGGCTTGAAGCTGGTGACGTTAGAAAATTTATCTAGTACGTTGGACTTTGTAGCAGTAGCTGTGGTGAGGTTGGAAGGTGTGAAGGGGACGGTTGTTGTTTTGATGGGTTCGGAGCGGGATGTTGAATTTTGCCGTGAGATAGCCAAGCACTTGAAGAGTTTCGGTTTGGATTACGTGTTTCGTGTGGCTTCTGCTCACAAGACGCCGGAGAAGGTTTTGGAGATTTTGAAAGAGTACCAGAAGGAAAAAGTTGTCTATATTACCGTGGCTGGAAGAAGTAATGCTTTGAGTGCTTTTGTGGACGCTAACACGGTTGAGCCTGTTATTGCTTGTCCGCCGTATTCGGAGAAGTTCGGCGGAGTGGACGTTTACTCTTCCCTAAGGGTTCCCAGCGGTGTTGGTTCGGTGGTGACGATTGAGCCTGAGGCGGCGGCGATTGCGGCAGCCAAGATTTTCGCTGTTGAGGACAAGGCGCTGGCCAAACGCGTCTCTGACTATCAACAGGAGAAGAAGCGTGAACTGGAGAAGGCGGATGGGTCGATTAAGAAGCTGAAGTAGCTGCGTGCGTGCCGATGGGCAGCGTCAAAGACCTTGAAGTGATCAGGAAACCGACAAGGAACAGGATGGGTGTTGGAAGGTTCATTTTTTCCGACCGTTACTCGGTTTTTGACTGGGGAGAAATGCCTGACCTGATTGAGGGCAAAGGCCAAGCGTTGTGCATGACGGGAGCCTACTGCTTCGAAAGGCTCGAAGAAAGAGGCGTTAGGACGCATTATCGCGGACTCGTTGACCAGAATGGCAGGGTTGTAAGGTTTGACGAGCTGAAAGAGCCTTCGAACGTCATGGAAATCAACTTAGTGAATGTTTACAGACCGAAGACGGTTGTGAAAGAGGGGAAGCTGGTTTACGATTACAGTGTCTATACGTCGAGTTTGCGGAATTGCTTGATTCCGTTGGAGATCATTTACAGGAACGGCCTGCCTGAAGGCAGTTCGGTTTTCAAGCGGCTGGAACAGGGGTTGGTCACGGCCAAGGAATTGGGGTTAGACCACTATCCAAAGGCTGGCGAGCGGTTGGCGAAGCCGATTCTTGATGTGAGCACGAAGCTGGAGGACAAAGACAGGTATGTGACTTGGGAGGAGGCGAAGGGATTGGCCGGGTTGGCGTATGGTGAAGTGGTTGAGGTTCAGAGCTTGCTGCTGAAGGTTGACAACATGATTAACGAATTGGCTGACAGAGCGGGTTTGGTGAATGAGGATGGGAAGATTGAGTTGGCTTTTGACCCTGAAAGACGCTTGATGGTGGTGGATGTGGTTGGGACGTTGGATGAGTGCAGGTTCACTTATGACCGGTTGCACGTGAGCAAAGAGATTGCAAGACAGTTTTACCAGAAAACGAGTTGGTTTATGCATGTGGAAGAAGCCAAGAGAAAGGCAGAAAAAGAAGGAATAGAAGACTGGAAGAAGCTTGTCAAAACACAACCACCAAGACTAGAAATAACACTAGAAACGATAATCAGTAAATTGTACATGACGACTGCAAACGAGTTAACTGGAAGGAGGATGTTTGACGCACCAGACCTCCCGGAAATAGTCAAGGAATATAAGCTACGCTTTTGACTTCGTCATAAAATGCCTTCGCCCAGTTTCAGCGAAACACTTTAATGCATTCTTCGTTGAATCTGTATTCTGTGGTTTTCATGAAGGCATTCATTTCTGTTGACATGGAAGGCATGCCCTACGTCGTCATTCCTGGCCACTTGAATCTGAAAGGAGCACTCTATGAAGAGGCAAGAAAAATTGCCACAAAGATCACACTGATCACGGCAGAGGAATTGCACAAGAACGGCTTTGACGAAGTGGTTGTTGCCGACAGTCACGGGCCTATGGTCAACCTTCACGTTGACGAATTGCCTGAATACGTTGAGATTATCCGAGGGTATCCCAGACCACTCAGTATGGTCGCGGGCGTAGAAGACTGCGATGCAGCATTGTTTCTTGGTTATCATGCCAAGTTCGGCACGGCAAAATCTACTTTTGACCACACCTACAGCGGCGCATCCATACACAAACTTGAAGTCAACGGAACCGAAGTAAGCGAGTTCCTACTAAACGCCTATGCAGCAGGGGAATACAACGTACCTGTGATACTTGTGGCAGGCGAAGCCCAACTCCTGAAGGACGATGTCAAACGCTACGCGCCATGGGCAAAAACCGTGGCTCTAAAACATAGCCTAAGCCGAGTGTCAGCCAGAAGCCCAAGCATGATCAAAATCGAAAAGGAACTGAGGCAAGCCGTCAAAAGCGCAGCAGTCATCTTCAAGCAGAAGAAAGCCAAGCCACTGACCACTCCAAAACCAGTAAAAATGGGTGTAACTTTCAACGCCAGCCACTTCGCAGACGTAGCCGAACTCTTACCCAGCGCCAAGAGAACCGGTGGACTCAAAGTAGAGTACACAGCCAAGAACATGACCGAAGCCTACAAGACCTTCGAACTCCTTGCCATCGCATCAAGCGGCATATCCGCCCTACTTACACAACTAACCTAACAGACAAAAAATCGAGCTGGCTGAAACCTGCATCTTCCTCCTTCTAGACTGCTATTTCGGCGTCTCTGACTGCGCTGTCCCGAAACCAGATTTGAGAATATTTCCCACAGCAGCTTCGAAATCCTTCAAAGGCAACGCAACTATAAGCTCATTCGGAGACCACCTGCGCTCACGCCTTTCAAAGAATGAAATGAAATTAATTTCAGGCTGTCCCTTAGCCAAAGTATTCGTAATCGTTGAACATATGTTGCTTGCTGGATAATACGTGAAGGGCCCAGCCCCCTCAAAGGAAACTAGCCCCAAGAACCTGTCAGCCTGAGCTGGATTCACGAAAAGGAAAACCAAGTCAGGGTCAGACTCAAATTTCCCAAGAGGCCCCAAAACGAGAAATCTGCCTCTTTTCACAGGCCGCGGTTGCTTTTTCACCGAAGCCACGGCAACTTTCAACGATTCATAAACCTTGTGTCTCCCAGCCAAGACCGCTGCAACCGCTTCTTGGGGAAGAAACTCCAGACCAGTGAAGTGCCTGCCACCCGCGCACGTACAGTTCTCCTTGGACAAGTTGACCACAACGTTCTCACGCCTGACAACATCAAGAGCCTCGCAAACACTGAGCTTCCTTGAACTATCCGCTCCTTCAACAGCACTATCCGAAAACTTGCCTGCCACAGGCACCCATTCCAAACCCAAAACTTCAACTATCTTCTCAGATGCTTCCCTGAACCTAGACATCTTACTTTCCCAACCTCCGAATGGTTTAGTTATCATATAGCATTTTCGCAGATTCCTTCGTCAACATCTGAAATCACAGGAGCGCCACAAGGAGAGGCAACACGAGGTCACGAAAAGAGCAAATACTCCCGATTTGATCAAATCTCTCCCATCTAATCTTCAATCCTGAGCAACGACAACACGACTACGTTGAAGCCTGTGCAACTGCCACAATTTCAGAAAAACATAAAACAAGAATCCACAAAGACTAACTATCATGCCAGAACCGAATCATCTAATTTCGACTTTCTCCATAGTGGCTTTTGACTCTAAGACAAAGAACTTAGGCGTCGCTGTACAGTCCCGATACTTCTCAGTCGGCACAGCCGTGCCCTGGGCACAAGCCGAAGTCGGTGCAATCGCCACCCAATCGTTCGTCAACGTCTCCTATGGACCACGAGGACTGAGACTACTGAAAAAAGGTCTAACCGTCAACGAAGTGATAGAAAAACTCACAAGCAAAGACAAGAGCCGCGACTATAGGCAACTGGGCATAATCGACGCTAAAGGCAACGCCGCAGCATACACAGGCACGAAATGCCTCAAATGGGCAGGAAGCAAAACCGGCAAGAACTACACCGCCCAAGGAAACATTCTAGCCAACGAAAAAGTCGTACAGAAAATGGGCAAAAAATTCGAAACCACAAAAAGCGACTTATCCGACAGACTCATAGCCGCGTTAGAAGGCGGACAAGAAGCAGGAGGCGACGCTAGAGGCAGACAATCCGCAGCCCTACTAGTCGTTGGAGAACGGAAGAGCAAGTCAGGCTACGGAGACCGCCTCATAGACCTGCGCGTAGAAGACCACACAGAACCCATCGCCGAACTGAAACGCTTGCTACAACTGCACCGCGTGTACAGCCTAGTCGACGAGGCGGAAGAAATTTTCACCCAAGGCAACCACAAAAAAGCAATCGCCACAATAAAGAAGGCAATAGAGCTTAACCCAAACAGTGACGACGCCTACGTAGACCTAGGCATGACCTACACGAAAATGGGAAAGACACAAGAAGCAAGAAAAGCCTTCAACAAAGCCACCAGCCTGAACCCGAACATGAAAACAGTCATCAGCCAACTTACCAAACGAAACCAGCCACTGGAATAAACGAAAATAGACGAAAAAACGAAGGAAATGAAAAGCGCAGTCCTAAGTCACAAGCTCGTGCAGCTGCTTCGCCTTCAGCGCCCGCTTGATTTCCATGCCTATGCGGTCGCCCGTGCTAAGTCGCCTCTTGTACTTCGCATTTGCATATTGTGCACCTAAACCCATGTGAACATTCGTTCCTCCGCCGTGCCTCAAGGCAACGTCCTGCGTCACTGGAATGTGCATGTATGGGTCACGCTTGTCAGGCACATCGTACAAGCCGTAATCAACCATCTTCTTCCCTTCGGCACCGCCTGTAAAGTCCAGCTTCATCGTTGGTTTCAGCTCATACTTGCTAACCCTGTCCCATGTAATCAGAGTCTGCAAACACCACGGTCCAACGATGCCCGGCGGAGCGTATTCCCTGCAAGCCAGCAAGAACCTGTCAGCATAGCGGTGCAAATCCTTGAGCAACGACTCTCGAAGGCTGAGAATAGCGTGAGCTGTAACCTCGAACGAAGGCACCTTCTTAATCTTGTTCTGCACGTCATTCGGCAACCGCTTCAGGCCGTCAAGAATCGTCTCTCTCCGCTCGTCTATCGAGAGGAACTGGTTAGCCAGGCAAATCCGCGTCTCTTCCTTGTTCACGTTGTAAAGCTTTGAGTACCATTTTTCAACGTCTCCCCAGTCGCTCTTTGCATCCAAAGGCGAAAAGAAGAAGTTGAAATTCGCATGCGGACCGAGCACAATCTGCTCTACGCGACCGTTTTCTAAGCCTTCCTTGCTAAGGTTTCCAGCCTTAACCTCTCTGGCAGCCTTCTCCTCCAAATCATCTGAATCAGCAGCAAAAATGAACTCTCTTTCAAAAGCTCTGTGAGCGTACTCAGCCTTCAAAATCATCGGCTCATCAATAGGCTCCTTGAAGTGTATGCCAGTCTTCGTTACTTGATATTTGTAAGCCTTCGGCGTCGGAATGCCAGCCTTCTCGGCAAACCAGTAATAGTCCTTCTCAAGTTCGCCCCTGTTCTCAATCTTCAGCAACGTCCTAGAACCCAAAATCGGCACAGCATAATCGTTCTCAATCACGCTGCACATCTCGTCGCCGCCAACGTAAACCGCAAAAGCCCTGTTCGTGACCTGCATACACTCCAAATCAACAAGCTCATCAGCATACTTCACAATGTCCGAGTAATTGTCCAAAATCACAATGACACTTCGCCAATCACCCGTCTTCTTAATGTCCTTTGGATCGTTCACCACGCGCAAGTCACGCCTGACCAGCCCGGGCAAATCCTCAACGGCCTCGTCTGGCTTCCCAACCATCGGGTTCTGAAGATAAATCCGCGCCCTGCCCGGCGTCGTGTAAATGATGCTGCGCACCCCATAGTTGCGCTGGCCCTGCCAAGCATCCAAAGCCGAGTGAGAGCCAAGGTTCAGTCCAACGGGTTCCTTGTACCTCTTAACTATTTCCTGCATTTCCTCTCTTTTGATGACCATTCGTTTCACCAGTTTTGCTTAGGAA
>JALHSY010000128.1 GCA_022865455.1 Candidatus Bathyarchaeota archaeon | reverse complement strand
CGATTTTCTCGAGCTCTTCAACGAAATGCTCGAACTGTTTCATGCCTAGTTTCCAGAAGCTTGGGCTGGTGATGTCGAAGCCGACGATTTTGCCGATTTCTACAGTGGAGATGCTGCCTCCCGCTGAGAGAACCTTCTTGAATTTGGGCACGAATTTCTTGCCTTCTTCAAGGTATTTCCGGTACAATGCGTAGACGAACAGCTGCGCGTATACGTATGGGTAGTTGTAGAATCTGAAATTAGCCATGTAGTAATGCGGTTTCATGGTCCATTCTGCCTGCATTTCGCTGAACCATTCCACGGAGTCTCCGTAGATTCTGTCTCTGGCTTCGGTCCAGTACTTGCATATGGTTTCGTAGTTCAGGTACTCTCCCTGCTTGACAGCGCTGTAGAGGTTTTGTTCAAACCATGCTCTGGCGGTTACTTGGAACGCTGCCATGCCTGCGCCGTCGAGAACTGAACAGATGATTGCCTTCTTCTCCCCGTCTGACTTCGCCCTGCTGAGTAAGAGGTCGGTCAGCAGTAGCTCGCCGAATGTTGAGGCGGTCTCTGCTACGACCATTGGGATGTTACCGTTCGCGATTGTCTGGCTTCGTTCCCAGTAATAGTCGTGGGTGGCGTGGCCGAGTTCGTGAGCCAACGTGTATATGTCATGCAGCGTCCCGTTGTAACTATCGAGTATGAAGGCAGATTTACCATTGTACCAGCTTGCGCACCAGGCTCCGTTCTGCTTTCCAAACCGCGGCGAGGAGTCCAAGTGGTTCTTGGCAAACATGTCTCTCATGGCAGAAGCGTAGTCCTCGTCAAAGCTGCTGTACGCACCGATGACCAAGTCTCTTGCCTTTTCATAGTCAAACTTCATTTTGGGTGCGTCTGGTAAAGGAGCCAGGATGTCGTGGCAACCGAGTTTCGGCAGGCCCATCATTTTGGCTTTGAGTTTGAGATAACGACGATACAGGCTCGCGTGGTTTTCGATTGACCCCAGCAGGTTGTCGATGGTTTGCTGGCTAATGTCGTTTGCTATTAGGCTTGCGTGCGTTGGAGAATCGTATTTTCTTCTCTCGCAGACACTTGTCCAGTCGTTGCAGATGCTCCTGAGCGCTGAGGAGAATATTTCTCCCTGTTGCCCCAGTTGACCGTAGATTGACTTGTTTGCCGATTCTCGCGTGGCGCGGTCAGGGTGAAGCAGCAGTCCGTTCGCTTCACCGTAAGAAAGAGTCTCCTTCTTGCCTTCCACTTCGACTTCAAACATTCGGGTATTAAGCCACTTGGCTTGCAGTTCTTCCCAAGCTTTCACTCCGAACTGGTCTTTCTCAATGATCAGCTGCTCTTCCACTTCGGACAGTTGATGGGCAACTTGCCTTCTAAGTCTTTCTAGAGCATGCTTGTAGTTAGCCAGTGACGGGTTAGAGATAATCTCCGGTTTCTTAGAGATCAAAACTCCTACTTCAAGTTCAAAAAACGCCAGCATCTTGCCCAGTTCAGCTTCCTTTTTGGCCACTTTGTCATGCAACAGCTGGGTCTCTGGCAAGGTCATGTTGGCTGAGAACGCGAGGTTGGCGTACAGTGAGATGTCGCCTAGCTTGGCTTGATAGGCTTCAAATTCCTCAATGCACTTCAGCAGGTCTTTGGCGGAGAGATTTTTGATTTTCCCTTGG
>JALHSY010000127.1 GCA_022865455.1 Candidatus Bathyarchaeota archaeon | reverse complement strand
CGCGCATCAACTGAAACGTCAACCCACATCAGCCGCAACTACATCCAAAACAACGACGTTGGATTCTACTATGAAAAAGGACTGTCCCACACAGCCAGCTTCAACGACATATACGGCAATACTTTGGCTATGGACGCTTCGCTCGACGCCGCCGTAAACGCGACGCAGAATTATTGGGGAGAAAGAAGTGGACCGTACCATGAGTCATTGAACCCGCATGGAAAAGGCAATCCAGTGGGCGGCAACGGCGTGAACATCGACTTCATTTTCTTTCTGTCAGCTCCAATTGACTACAGCAACAGCCCACCTACAGCAGTTCTCTGGGCGGACAAGGCCTTGGTTGCGCGAAATCAGAACGCGACTTTTGTAGGCGCTGATTCATACGATGATGGCAGAGTTGATCAGTACTTCTACGATTTCGGAGACGGAGCCACAAGCGGGTGGACAACGCTGTCGATCTTTGCTCACAACTACTCCACAACGGGAACCTACAACGCAAGGCTGAAGGTAATGGACGATTTTGGCGTTGAAAGCGCCTACGTCAGTACCAGCGTAAGCGTTCAGAACCTCTCCTCTCTGGTAACATCCGTCACTCTGGAGAGTTACTCTGTAGACGGCAACAAGGACGTTTCAATAACGGTCTACGTGTCAAACGGCGTAAACCCAGTGGAAAGCGCAAATGTCACACTCTTCTCAGTAAAAGGCGGAAGTTTTACGCCACAGTCAGGTCCCACTGATGCATACGGGTACTTTACAGCGAACTTCACTGCTCCAAACGCGACTGGGCTGATGAATGTCAGAATCATTGCAAGAGCCTCACATGCAATATTTGCAGACGGCTCTGACTACAAGTATCTGAAGGTCTTTCCACCCCTAGCAGTCCAAGTGAGCGTCCAATCGTCGACAATCGTCGCCGAAAAATCGACAGTCGTGACCGTTATGGTGACAAACGGTTTTGACGAACCAGTTGCAAACGCGTCACTAACGTTGTCTGTAGCCAATGGCAACCTTTCAGCTTTCAGCGGCATCACAGATCAAAACGGCAACTTCTCATCGGTGTTCACCGCGCCTCTAACCACGGTGGCGCTTAACGCCACAGTCAGTGTTAACGCAACAAAAAGCGGATTTGTTGATGGACAAGGACAGACCGTAATCAACGTGCTACCAAAGGTGCTCGACGTCCGAATCACAGCTGAAAGAACTACGACCATTTCTGAAGCTAAAGTGAACGTGACCGTTCATGTGGCAAACGAAACAGGGCCTGTCCAGCAAGCAAACGTCAGCATCGCGTCAGCGAATGGCGGAAACTTTTCAGCGACGACAGGACTGACGGACGCCTACGGAGATTCTGTCTTCACCTTCACCGCGCCACAAGCTAACGCGCCTCTCGACATCATCATCACGGCGCACGCTTCAAAGGCGATGTATGCAGATGGAGACGGCGCACTGAACATAACGGTCACTCCTGGAGTGCTTAGCGTTGAAGTCAGTTCTGCTTCACCCTCTGTGAGGTCAAGAGAATCAGCCGTAGTAACAGT
>JALHSY010000126.1 GCA_022865455.1 Candidatus Bathyarchaeota archaeon | reverse complement strand
TAGTATCCAAAATAGCTTATTGGAAAAGGGGTCTCGTAGAACCAGTACTCTCTGGCCAATTGGTGTATTAAAGCAACTATTTTTTCTCCTTTCCTGATGAATTTCGGCGTCAGAAAAGGTCTGGTGTTGATTTCGTCAATGACAATGTCATAATCTTGCTTCGAAAAGAATTTGTTGTAATATTCTTTAGCTTTCCAATAAACAGAGTACATTCCGCCATCTCGGATGATATCGACTCCGTCAACAACTTCATTTCCCTTTCCATCTTTAAAACTTGAAGTAAACAGTGTGACTTTATGTCCTGCTTCAGTCCACCTCTTTAAGATTTCTCGGGTAAAAACTTCAGCTCCTCCCATCTCTGGGTTTAGCCAACATCGCCAGTTAAACACTAGAATCTTAAGTTTAGACATTGATTTTCCGAACCAAATCGTGCGGTGAATGCGTTAGCTGCGCTGATAATGTTTCAAAACTCTGAGCCTATATGCAACTCTACACATGTCAAGAGCCATTCTGAGGATCTCCTTAAAACTCACCATGCTTTCAACATGAACATTAACAGGCAGCTCAACAATCTTAAATCCACAGTGGTTGCATGCAGACATCAATTCCAGATCAAACGCATATCGGTTTACCACGAGCTTGGGCACCATTCTTTCCAGCACTTTTCTTCGGAAGGCTTTCAGTCCGGTTTGGGTGTCATTCAATCTTATTCCTGTAAGAAGTCTGGACAATGCGTTAAAACCGAAACTCAGAACTTTCCGTTTAGACGTCATTGTGGTGTGTGACTTGGGATTCCACTTCGAGGCAACTGCAATATCATTCGCCTTTAACGCTTCAACGTAACTAGGAATAAGCTCTGGATCAACGTCCAAATCGCTATCTATGAGAACGATAAATCTGCCTTCCGCATGCGCAAAACCCGCCCTTATAGCAGTCCCCTTGCCCATATTCCTTTCATAGCCAACAATCTTCAGACAACCTTTGTTTCTTTCATCTCTGCATCTAATCGCTTTCTGCCTAGTATCATCCAAGCTGCCGTCATCAACAACCAAAATCTCATAATCCCACCCGGTTTTCATCATAATATCGTCAACTTTACCAATAGAATCCAGTATGACATTCCCTTCATTATATGCGCACAAAATAATGGATACGTCAACTCCTTCTTTCAACTAGACGCGCCTCCTAACACTTTCTCTTTGACAGAATCCCATGCCTCTAAAACAACGCCAATAACCAAAAAGGAATAAGCAAAAACCGCCACGCCCTCAACAAGAGGGCTTCCATTAACCAGCAAAGCAGCGCAAGCAAGAATAAGCACTTCAAAAACCATTATGAACAGCGCTCCGGGATTTCTAGCAAGGAGCATCTTAATCTTCGCCAAGCCCATGTCTTTACTTTCCCCTTATAACTAACCATTAATCAATCGAACAACAGATTTTTCTTATTCCTCTTTTTGGCCTATGTAGCAGAGCGTGTCACGTTTATTAAAAAGTTCTTAGCAGTTCTGACTCAGATTTAGAACAGGGACCAAAAAATTACTCAAACAAAAAACCAGACTAACCAAAGGCATCTAGAGAACATAAAACTTGCTTAGCATTCTGAAGAGTGAAAGACGGCAGTCGTTTGGGGGCGTACTCATCTAAAGTAATTCTGAAGACAACATATTGTTAAATTGAGCTTGTTATGAACTAGTTTTAAGCAGACTAGCATGGTCCCTGTTGACTGATATAAAAAGACTAAGAATTTCCAATAGACTTTTCTACTCGCAAACCCTTTAGTACGATCAAAAATTAGGGAAAAGACGCCATGACCGAAACTCCCAACGGAAAAGAAGAGCCATTTGTGTTCCAACAGTCCGATTTTGAGAAAATAACTACCTTAGTTGCCGCAGAGTTCCAAATAGAAGAATCATTAATGGAAAACGGCGTTCCAACTTACCATCTG
>JALHSY010000125.1 GCA_022865455.1 Candidatus Bathyarchaeota archaeon | reverse complement strand
TCTTCAGGTATTTCTCTGAGCCTTTTTCGGTCTCTTTCTCGTGGATGTTGATTTCTCCTTCGAATAACCCTAGAATTGCATGCAGTTCCTCCGATGGATGTATCTGCGGATCTATCACTGCTAGCGTGGTGAATCCTGTAGTTTTCAGTTCTGTGATGAGAGCGGTCAGCCATCTTCTGGTCTGAACTGCGTGATGCTGCAGCAGAACGTCTGAAACTAAGTCTATGCATATTCTTCTTGGGCCTTTCAGGGAGGGATCTAGTTTGTGCATTGCTGAAGTCAAAGCGATGCTGATGTCGGTGAGGTTTTCGACTCCCTTCAATTTGAACATGTTAGGTGTGTCTTTGACTATTGCGTCTGCCTGAGGGTTGCAGACGAAAAGGTAGAAGTTGGTCTGATACTTCTCTGCGAGAGATCTTGTTGCGCCGGGGTCGACCGTGAGGTAGAATGTAACTTCGCCTTGCTCTGTCCCTGTTTTAAGGAAACTACTTACCAGCAATTCCCTTTCGTCCCATGAAGGTGTGGTCAACGCAACTGCGTAGTTCTCGGGTATTCCACCACACAACAACTTGTCAAGATCTGGATACCCAGTGGCGACGCGACCAGGAATACTCTCCGAAATTTCCGTGGATTGAACCTTTGAGACTACCTCGTGAGCACGCGTTATTTTGGAATGAAGTGTGATTCCCCAGCAGCTGAAGGCGTGGGAGTAAGGCTCTTGGATTAGATGAGTGAATGCTATCTCACCATATGCTAAGAATCCCATTACCTGAGTTGACAAAAGCCCTTCTTTCAATATCTCAGCCTCAGTTCCTGATTTGCATCCAGCCATCAACTCAACGATTCTTCTGTTGATGCAGGAAACTAGGATAGTGGCATCGTTCGTGTTGAAGCCTTGATCGGCTCTGAGCATATCATACACGCGGCGAGCTCCTTTTTGCACCTTCTCATGGTAACCAATCATGAAGTAGCCAGGCATCTCGGGAGTGTAACTTCTGACTGGAAGAATGAGCTCAATGTCTTCTCCCGCTACTCGAATAGGGGCAACACAAGTATAGTTGCCAAAAGGGAAAGCAAAGGCGTATCTGGCCACAACCGGATTGAATATCAGTAACCTTTTTTGTGCTCGAGAAAGGCGCATTGCTTCCAGAATTACTTCCTTATCGACTAGTGGAAGGTTCTTTTCTTTGGATAGTTGAACTTCGTTTTCATAAATGGCTTCAGCATACTTGGTGCAGGGATCTTCGTTGCCGATGCGTTTTACGTATTTGAAGTGAGGCTCCTTTTCGCTGTTGAAGTGAAATGTGTGTTGTCTTCCAATCTTAGTTATGGCATTTACATCTAGACCTATAGAGGTCTCGCACAGGTTGGGAACTAGAGCGCATACGGCTTCTCCATCAAGAGCTTTAAACTGTGGATGCTCTTTGAGTCTTCCATAGAATTGATGAAAAAGCTGGGCATTAACTCCATCACCACTGCTTCCCCCTATCACGTTCATTATTCTTGCCTCTCGAGTGCTGCCCATGAAATTGGCTATTCCCTCTGCCAAGAAATGCTCATAACCTGGAGTGTCAACCTTCGAACCTTGCGTTAGCACAAGCAGGGTCTTCCCCATGTGAAGATGCTCTTTGCTTGTAGCCTGTTGGCTGAGATCAACCCATGCATCACGGGCCATCTCTTTCCCTTGCTCTCCTGCCTCCTTTGCTGTTCGAAGACCCCAAGTCCGTCCCACGCCTATCGGAAGGTTTGTGGCCAAAGCTAGGAGAGACAAACCGTTGTAGCCTATTCCCGAAATTTCCTTCAGTTCAAGGTCTTCGCTTTCTAGTTCTCCGCCAGTTGTGTGACCGATAAGTCTGAGCTGGTTTGCAGCGTGTTTCTTGAATCTGTCTTCTATGGCTCTAAGAATTGATCGGCATATCAGTGCGTCCTTCTCTGCAGGTTCCCCTCTGTAACTCAGACACAATATCAAAAGCTTGACGTCTTCGAGACTGCAGCTGCTTTTCAAGATGTCCTTTTCAAGTTTGTCAAGAATCGTTCCGATCAGTTTCTGGGCTTCTTCTGGACCGTTTCTCCTTCTCAGCTCCAACTCTCTTTGTTGGTCAGTTTCCAGCTCATTCATTGTGTGTGCATGGGCGGCGAAACCCATGAAGTAGTAATCAGCCATACAGCATCCAACACAGTATTGAGCTAGACTATGTCAGTAGACCTTAAAAAACTAGCGCGCGCGAAAATACCAAGAAATCGAAAACACGCGCTAGGCCGTTGCTAAATCGCATTGTTTGTGTCAATTTCTGCTTACCTTCCAAGCATAGTTGCACTCTCCTAGCACTTCCACGTACAAATCATGGGCGTCTAGCCAAGCCAAACCATGACCAAACAGGTTCATGTCAATCCACCGAATTTAGCAACACGCTAGCGCGCGCTAACCTCAAGCACGTTTCATATTACCAACAAGGCGAATGAAGCGGCAGTTGCGTGGAGGAATAGCGCGATACACAAAGAAAGGATATGGGAGTATTGTGAGCCTATTTCTCACCAAACAAGGGCATATTCTGGTAGACTTCTATTCCGTTTCGATCTATTGAATATGGCACAAGGTTTGGGTTGACCTTGGCGCCTCTCATTTTCTCAACTTGGATTGCTCTTGTTGTGGTTCCACCTGAGAACAAAGTCTGCATCATTATTACCCCATGAACCAGGTACTCCTCCTCGACGGCGCTTCTTTCTAGACCTAGGTGGCCCAGCTCTGTGGTTATGATGCTTGTGACTGGCAAGTCTGACAACGACTCAATTAGATCCACTACTGCGGATCTCCGCTCCACCGGGTCTGGGAATCGGTAGAAAAGTGCTGCAAGTGTGTCGACTACGACCCTCTTTGCTTTGACCATTTGTATCTTGGCCTGTATCTCCTCAACAAGCTTCTCGATTGAAAGCTGCTTGCCCTGTAGGCTTTTAGTTTCTTCCTTGTACAGTTTTTCCTTCAGCATTGCTACTCGAGATATTCTTGTTGCATCAATTAAGGCGAACTTCATGTCTCCTTCCGCTTTGCGGAAATCCCATCCGAATTGCTGCATCTCATCGAAGAAGTGTTCCTTTGATTCGTCTAAGCTAACGAAAATTCCATTTTCATTGTGGTCTTTGATTCCTTTGTAGAGGAATTGTGCCGCGAAAATGGTCTTCCCAACACCTGGTCCCCCGATCACCAATACTGCTCTTCCTTTTGGAATGCCGCCGCCTACAAGCTCGTCCAGTCCCTGGATTCCAGTTACTGTCTTCTCTGTCAATACGTGTCACCTTTGTCACGATAGATCATTTTTGTAGATATTTATAGTTTATGCAAGTCATGCACAGCTCAGAGTTTACCTGCTTGCGCTCAGAAGACAGCCCGAATAGTTCCTGCTAAAGTACGAGGACTTGATGCTCTTTGATGAGCACAAGTGGCAAGGTTTTGATTTGCCTCACATGTCTGATTGTTGACTCAAAAAAGTTGTTTTGGCTCAAGAGGGCGAAATCTCCCGCGCAACCCTCCTTTTTTGTGTGGTTCTAACGTTTTTCGGTTATGTCAAATTGGACGAAACCTGGAAGTGTTAATAATGGCTAATGTGGGGAAGTGGAAGTTGCCGAAGCAAAGCGCGCGCGCTCGCAAAAGTAGGCGCTGCGCTTTCGCTGTTACATTCGCTTCTGGGGGTCTTCTTTTTTCAGAAGTAGCTCGTCCTCTAGGTATTTCTGGTTGCTCAACTTCTTTATCTTCAGGAATTTTTCCAAGCCTTTTTCTGTTTCTTTCTCGTGGATGTTGATCTCTCCTTCGAAAAGATCTAGAACAGCCCGGACTTCCTGCGGAGGATGCATTTCAGGATCCATTATTGCCAGAGTGGTGAACCCTTCTGACCGTAATTCTGGAATAAGCCCTGCAAGCCACCTTCTGGTTTGAACTGCATGGTGCTGTAGCAGAATGTCTGAGATCAGACTTATGCAGATTCTTCTTGGGCCCTTCAGCGAAGGGTCTAGTTTGCGGATTGCTGAAGTCAAAGCAATGCTGATCTCGGTGAGATTTTCGACACCTTTTAACGTGAATATGTTGGGTGAGCTCTTGACGATTGCGTCTGCTTGTGGGTTGCATACGAAGAGGTAGAAAGTTGAAGGGGATTCTTTTGTGAGGACCCTTGATATGCTGGGATCCGTGGTGACGTAAAATGTGACTTCACCATTCTTTGCCCCTGCTTCAAGAAAACTCTTGACCAACGAGTCCCTCTCATCGCAGGAAGGTGAGGCTAACACTACTGCATAACTGGGAGGTATCCCGCCAATCAGCAACTTGTCAAGGTCTGCGTATCCGGTGGCAATGGGGCCTACAGGCTTGGGCTCGGGGGTTAATAGACCTCCTTCTATCTGAACCATTTTTGCCTCTGTTCTTTCTACGTCTTTTTTCGCGCCGATTTTCTGGAATATCTCCAGCGCCTGGTTGAGGAGATCGAGAGCTCTTTCTCTGTCACCTTCTTGATTTCTTTCCAAGTAGACACGAGCATATTCGTACAGTACGTTTCTGGCGAGAGGGTAAACGTTCCATCTCCTTGCATTCAGAGCCTCGAACGCCCTGAGGCTTCTCTCGAAAAACTGTAAGGATTCTTCCCATCTCTTCTGGGCTCTTAAGAGCATTCCTTCCACCGCGTCAACTGTGGCCGTCAGTTCTTTATCCTTCGCTTCGAGAGCAAATTTGCGAAGGTTACCAAGAAGGTTCTCAGCTTTCTCGATTTCCCCAAGCTCCACGTAAGTCCAGATAAGAAGGTAAGAGTCCTTCATTTTCACATATTCGACTCCAGCTTTGTCATAAACTGCATTCGCTTTTTCAAGGAATTCTAGTGCCCTATGATATTCTTCATTGCCGAAGTGCATCATTCCGAGGAACCAATAAACACCTTCCTCTTGTTGCCACTGCTTCAGCTTTTGGGCAAGGCTCAAAGCCTCCTTCAAATATTGTTCACCTTTGTCCAAATCTCCCACAAAAACAAGCCCAATTCCCAGAGCGCTCTTAGAAAGCGAAAGGTTAGGCAGATTGCCAGCTTTAGTATCTAACGCAACGCAATCCTCCGCCAGCGCCATAGCCTTTGCCATATTTCCCATGCCAAAATACCTGACCACTAGAGAAACTCCGATCCAAGATTGATGGTTTATTTCTCCTATTTTTTTCGCCAGTTCGTATCCTTTCTCGTAGTATTCTAGGGCTTGCTCTTGTTCTTCCGGAGGAAGCGCTATGGCAAGGTTGTTGTATGCTCGCAGAGCTGTTACCATATAACCGTTATCAAGCGCTATTTTCAATCCCCTTGTATGGCATTCACGAGCTTTCTTGAGGTCTCCGGAAAAGCTGAAAATTGTTCCCAAGCTGACACATGAGCTTGCGATAACTTCATAAGCGTTCAGTTTTTCTGCAATCTCAAGCGCTTTATTGGCTAAAGAAAGAGCTTTGGGAATGTCGCCAGTGCGATAATACATATGGGCCATGTCTTCATAAAGGCCTGCTAATTCAACTTTCTCGTGCTCAGCTTCTAAGATTTTCAATGCTTTTTCGTGGTTTTCTTTGGCCTTTTCAATGTCGCCCATGTCTTCCCAAAGAACATTCGCCATTTTACGATACAATCTCGAAGCACCTTCTTTCTCTTCGAGTTGGTTCCACAGCACCAACGCCTTGTTCCAATACTTCAAACAAGCGTCGTGCTCTCCAACAAGTCTTTTTATGTCTCCAAGCCTTTCAAGAATACGTCTTTTCTCCGGAAGCTCACCCTCTCTCTCTTCAAGCAATGCAAGGGCTGATTGGAAGTAGGAAGTAGCCTCATTATTTGCATACACCTTCTGAGCCTTTTCCCCAGCTTTTAAGAAATAGTCAAGTGCCTTGTCTTTGTCTCCGCTCTCAAGAAAGTGGGATGCTAGCTCTCCAAAATGCTCATCAATCTTCTTGGCATAGGCCTTTTCCAAGGCACGTCCTACAACTCCGTGGAGTTTTTTTCGCTTCAAAAGACTGACTTCATCGTACACGACATCTCTGACCAATATGTCGGCAAAAGAACAGACCCCTTCCCCACGGACCTCCCTTTCCTTGATCAAACCGGTCTTGAGTATCTTGTCTATCAATTCAAGCAGTTTATTTTCTTCGATGCCAGTGAGGGCGCACATTGCTTCCAAAGTGAAATCATTCCCAACAAAGGAAGCGAAAGTCAAAACACTCTGGCATTCCTCATCTAGTCTAGCGAATCTGGTTTTCAGAACGCTCTTTACGGTCTCAGGAAACTCGATCCTTGAGACTTCCTTAATCTTCCACTTGTTCTCCTCTCGATAGATTACTTCCTCTTCTTTCAGGGATTTTATCACTTCCTCAGCGAAGAACGGGTTCCCTCTCGTTTTCTCATAGACCATCTTACAAAATTCCGTGGGAACATCGTCTTGCTCCAATATCTGTCTAATCATCTCTGAAATGTCGTCCAGAGACATTCGCTTTAAAGAGATAGACTGAGGCAGGCGCTCCCTATTTAGTTCCGTCAGAACTGGCGACAACGGATGCTTGTCGTTAATGTCACTGCTACGGTAGGCCCCTAGAAGAAGCAATGGCGTTCTCTGCACGCCTCGAGCTAGATAGTGCAACAGCAGAAGAGAAGATGGATCGGTCCATTGCAGATCGTCGAGAACCACTAGCAAAGGAGTTTCTCTGGAGATGTTAGTGATGAACTGTGAGACCGCTTCAAAAAGTCTGTTTTGCTCCTGCTCGGGACTAATCGGAAATGACTGTGGAATCGATCTGAGCGTTTGGCTAATCTCTGGCACTAACTTGGCGACTTCCGCCGGATAATAGCCGATAACTCTGTGTAATTGCTCTGGAGTGCACGTTTCCAAATAGTCTTTAACCACTTCTTTCCAAAGAATGTACGGAGGAACACCATCCATTCTAAACAAAGCGGGGCATCTGCCGTACAGAACCTGGACTCCACGTGACCGTGCATAGGCACCAAGCTCTCTAACCAATCTTGTCTTTCCAATCCCAGCCTCACCATGAACGAAAACGAGACCACCCTCGCCGTGAACTGCCCTGTAAACAGCTTCTTTCAGAACGTTCATTTCTTCAGTTCTATCTACAAGCGGAACCTCTTTTGTAGCAATAGGCCGAGGACTAGGAACGCGATCACGCTCAAGAGACGTCAAGACATCTCACATCAATCTGTCAACGGAGTATTACTAGATTCTGCGTTCTTATTGCTTGTGGAAGAACATCTGAATCAACTGTCAGCCACAACTGCTAAGAATGAACAAGCCTCGAGAGCTTCGAAGAATGCACGCGCGTATTATACTGACTTCTCACCACAAAAGCTCGAAGAGATCTACGGGAAAGCCAGCATTAGGATCCTATGATAGCGCGCTTGTCTACACTCGCGCACAAATTCCCAAGATGACGACCGTTTCAATTTAATTGGCATCCTTTTACCATGTCACTAGTAAATTTAATGTTTCACTATCCCATTTAGCCTCACACTGTTGATTTGGAAAACAAGAGAACACGCGCGCGCTATTAGAGTATCAGCAAATCTTTAATCCTTTTTGAAGATCAATACAGTGTGATAACTCATGCCCGAGCTTCCATCAATGCAGCCAGTCGTGGCATCGCTGCTCGCAATTGTCAATGATCCTCAGAGAAACAACGATGCTAAGTTAAGTGATTCTCTATTGATTTTGCATCGCAATACTATGGAAGGTCTAGCACTTGATCCTATAGACAACTCAAGACATGATGCTTGGAACATTGCAGGCTTGTATTTCATGAGAATCGGTGATTTTGAAAGAGCCAGAGCGGTCTATGACGATATGAAGCAGTGGTTTCTACTAAGACAGACTGAAGGCAGACGAAGATATCACAAGGGAACAGCTTATCACAATCTTGGAGTAGCCCTTCTAGGGTTACAGCGCATTACAGATGCACGACACAACATTTTGTTGGCTTTCATTGAAGATGCCATCTCTTTTGAGGATCCTTCAGGTGCACCTGCATATATCGCCTTGAGGCAGATTTTTGGAATCAGCAATGATTTCTTGCAAGAAGCAATGCGTACCGCTCGTCGGACGGCTCCAGAGAATCAGATCAATCCAGAGAACATCTACGAGCAAATAATGCGGATTCCAGGCATACTGACAATTCCTGCTCCACAGCAGGAAATGCCCATCAACCCTTTGGAGGAGTATGAACGAAATATATTTAATGTCGACAAAACTCGCTTGAAGGATATTCTGCAACAGGTTGAGCAAGCAAGTACAACTCGAGAAAAAAAGACAAGTCTCGAGACACTTTCTGAAACACTACTCTCCTCTGTTCAAGGTTGGTCCGTCATAGCATCAACAAGAACTCGAACTGGCGAATTGGATAGGATAATTAGAAACGAGAACTCGGGACATCCGTTTCTTAGTGGGTTAGGCAGCCACATACTGATTGAGTGCAAGAATTGGTCAAAGAAGGTTGGATCCAGCCACATCAGAATATTCGTTGACAAGATGGCAGAACATAGACTGACTGCAGGAATCATGTTGACACGAAATGGAATAACAGGGAATGACAGCCGCGATGCAAAAGGAAGAATTGTTTCTAAGTTTCAGCAAGATGGCACGATTACAATAGTCTTGACAAAAGAGGACTTGGAGAGGGTGATAGGCTGCTATAATCTGATCAGACTGTTGAAAGAGAAGGCTGAAGATATCAGGTTTGGCAGACTCTGAGTGAAGCCGCTAATCTGCAAGAATGATAGAATTCAAAATCCTGTCGCTAATGTCCTCTGGACTGGTTTTGGTTTGGTCGGATAAAACTTTACCCCACCATCACTTTCGAAGTGAGTGTCCCCAGTCCCACTACAAGCACCAAACTTGTAGCAGAGCTTCCCCTCGTATGCCCTTTGATTTTCTAATTTCTATCTCTAATCAATAAAAAATCTTAGAAATTCCAATTCTTCTCCCCACTTAGAAACCTAGAATTTAGAGATTATCTTCGTTACCTTGATTTATGATAATGTAAATGAGAATAGTAGTTGAATAGTGATGTCGTAACAGAGAGGTTGCAAAGAACTAAGAGGTTTGAAAGAGGTAGGCTCGTGTGCACTAGGTGCACCTTGCTTGAATGTCAATCGCAGTAGGTTTGCCAAAGCTCGCTTGTGTGTAATTCTTGGGTAAGGTTTTCTTTTCGTTTTTTCTTATATAATAACTATAATAAGGAATTCATAAAAGATAGTGGACTTGCAGAAATCGAATCGCTGATTCTTCCATAAGTCATAAGAGCTGAGACAGAAAACACAACAAATGGTAATGCTGATTGCTTGAAGGCAAGAATGTGAATTTGAAGATCATGGAGAAAGAGGATGTGCCACTCCTTGTGGAGTGGTGGAACAGCTTGGAGTTTCAAGGCAAGTATTTCCCAGTTTTGCAGAAGTCAAAGTCTCAAGCCTTGCAAGAGTTTGAGAATCCCTCGCCTGTGAAGGTTGCTATGGGAGAGAGGGAGTTTATGATTGAGAAGAAGCACGCGCGCTTTTTCTGATTCTGTGGAATGATACTCTAGAGATTTGGAGCACGTGTGCAACAAGGCAACGTGGCAGGCGTGGTCATCAGCTTTGTCTTCCTTAGAGGTAGTTCACTGTCCAAGTATCCTTGATTGTGCATTCTCTTTATTCTTATGTACTTAGTAACGCCGTTCTGCCCTTCCTTCTCATAGATGCTCAATTCGCCTTCAAATAGGTCAAGAACGGCATGCGTTTCTTCTGGAGAATGCATGTGTGGATTCATTAATGCCAACGTAGTGAAACCCTTCGATCTGAGTTCTGGAATCAACCTGGTCAACCATCGTCGCGTCAGCACCGCATGATGCTGCAAGAGAACATCTGAAACAATGTCCAAGCAAGCGCGTCTGGGACCATTCTTTGGCTTTCCAAGTGCTCGAATTGCTGATTCCAACGCGATGTTCATTTCAGTCAGGTTTTCAATTCCGCCCAATTTGAAGACGTTAGGGAAGCTCTCCAACGCTTCATCCAGTTTGGGATTGCACACCAGAACTGAAAAATCATGCTTGAACTCTTCGGCAAGGCCTCGGACACTCGAAGCGTCTATCGTTACGTGGAATGTGGTATTGCCTTCAGCCACACCAGCCTCCAAGTATCGCTTGATCAGCAAATCCCTTTCGTCACAAGGATCGGAGGTCAGCACGACCGCGTAGGTCTTAGGCAATCCCCCAAAAAGCAAGTTGTCAAGATCCTTAAACCCTGTTCTGATCCGATCTGGCAGAACAGTCTCCGTAATCTCAACCGATGCTGGCTCGGGTCTGCAGGACGTGCTGCGACCAGTCTCATATACGAAAAGTATCTTCGGTGAAATAATGAATGTCCCTTTCTTCGCTGCTCTCAACATGATCTTGACATTTTCAATCATGTATGGATCGAGCTTTTTGCCATGCATGTCAAGAGAAGTGTTCACGAATACAGAGCTATCTGAACTTGCAGCCAGTTCGAGGCCACTAGGCACTATTTCCTCAATGCGAGTGAGAAGAACAGGCGATTTCCCCACATTTTCGAGTTCGATCTCGAAGCTCATGTTCTCTCCAAGCTCAAAACTGCTTTTTTCAAGAATGAGTCTTGCGTTGACGGTTGGAATGGCTTTGTCTCTTAGATGCAGTTCAGCCTCCTCAGAGGTTGGTTTTCTGTAGATCTTGTTGCCTAGCAGAACGGCTTCTTCCAGACGACCAAGTCTCTCTTTTACGAGTTTCTCAACTGCTAAGGTTAGTTCAGTGCCGAATTCCCGGCTTTTGTCTCGTTCTTTTCTACGGCTCGTTGCCAAAGGGATCTTCATCCTTCAGGTAACTTGCAAACCATAAATATCAATGGATCAACAACTTGCCTCGTTTCATTATCAGTTTTCCGTCCAACTCTACCGAAGGTTCCGTCACAGTGCAATGAAATGCAAAACTGCTTTCTACCTTTCCACCAAGCTCTCTGTTGTCACCCAAGCTTAGTGTTGCCGTTCCAAGAACGATCGGATTATAAAGAAACCCGATTTTTGCCTCAGGATTCAAGCCTATCAGAAGCGAACCTACTTGATGCTTGTCTCCTCTCGCCTCGTTCCATATGGCTTTCACGCACTCTGCGTTCTCGCCTCCGCCAAAGGAGGCCAGCTTGCCATCTTTAAATTTCCATACAATGTCTCGAATGAACACTCCCTGTTCTGCCTCAGGAACATCAGAAATATAAACTCCATTGGCACTGCTTTCTTTAGGAACCACTGCGACGTGGCCAGCTGGCAGAGCAATGAAATCCGCGCCTTTCTCGATGTCTTCATCGTCAATTACACCATCGTTGACCATCGCAGCTCTACCTTCCAGTTTAAGTGTCAAATCAGTACCCTTTGCCGTCGTAAGGTGAGCTTCATTGGCCTTTTCGAGCATACCTGCTATCTTCTTTCCCAGCTTCTCCATTTCCTGGTACCTGACATCCATTGCAGCTTGAATGTTTTCTCTCCACTTGTGATAGTCTATACCGTAGGTTTTAGCTCTTTGAGGTGTTACATACCCCAGAGTGATGTATGCGGACCGAAGGGTTTTCTCTAGAAGTCTATCGTAATATGACTTGTCAGCCGCAATCATGGCATTCAAACGGTCTCGGCTAATGAGCTTCAGTCTCTCAGGATCCTCGGGACCAGATATGAATATATTCGCTGTAGCCACCTCCAGTAGAGCCAAACTGAATGGACTGCTCTCCCTCAAATGCTCAAGAGGCAAATCCAATGCCTTCTGATAATACAGTTTGTCCGTTCCAAGCTCGATCAGAGTCATTGCTCCAGCTTTTTCGCATTCTAAAGCGAAGGCTTCAGCTAGATCAATCATGTGGCGCCATGAAAATATCGTTACCCTGTCCCCTTTCCCTATCCTAAGGCATGTGTTAACTACGTTTTTGACGAATCTAGGTGCAGACATCAGCTTTCCCTGATAGCAAATAGGGATGCTTCTTATTTGAGCCTTGCGACAGATCGGTTCAAGACAGAAAATTCCCACAGGAACTCCAAAGAAGATTCAGCAATTCTGCAACTATGTTAAGTGGTACGCGTTCTGGCTTGCGATAATATTATAGAACACGCAGAACAATACCTATTCAGGCTGCACATGTCAAAATCAAGAATACAGGTACTATTCAATCAGGCGGAAAATAGGGAGAAAACACACAACTGGGTAGGGGCTGCAAATTGCTTCGCAAGGATTGGATCTCTTACTACTACAATGGCTTTTTTGAAAAGGCTACTATCCTTGAAAATGCTGGGTACGCTTTATGTCGCGCAGCCTTTCAAGCTGAAAGCAATGAGGAATTTAGAGCAAGATGCAAGAGACCAATAAAGAGTTATGAGAAGGCCGTCCATTACTTCCTTAGGTCAGAAGAAGTGCAGCGCGCGCTGGGCCGTTGCTAAATTCGGACAGAAATGGATTTTAATGGGTCTGGGTTTTTTCTTGTCATGTGTCTCGATTTTTTGACGGAAGGATAGTTGTCGAATAAAATCTATTAAAGTCTGAATTTAGCAACAAGCTGGCGCGCTATAGTTACATACAATCGGCTTGCTGATAGCGCCTTATTCGCGTTCTTCTTAGATTGGAGCTTTCCCGCAAGAAGGAAACTGGCGACTGAAGCAATAGACTTCGGAGAACAGACGATAGCCCTTCTTTCTGATTCAATTGAGGCCAACGAGCAAGCGAAAGCTATTGGGAAGACTTTGGTTTGTATAAGTCTGTTTGCGTACAATTTCCTCGATGTGAGTGACCGGGAAAAGCAGTATAAAAGGGTTTTTGCCTACTGGTCTCGTGCAAGAGAACTGAGAGACGCTTATCTGTACAGTATTCTCAGGGAAGAATGGAAAGAACCAAGAATATTGACAAAGTTCTTGAGATAAACTACAGAGTAGGGTATTAGTCTTTTTTCCCTGATTTCGGTATTCCTATCCATCTTGGAGTTCTATTCATGTATTCACGATATGTAACTCCATACTTCTCCATAAGGAAGGGTTCCTCAACAACCACTACATACCAGCGTAGCAAAAGGAAATTTACAATTGCCACTAATAGAAAAACCCAGGAAAGACAGGCTATACCGATACCTACGTTTACCAAAAACATGCCAAGATACCCAGGATTTCTTGAAATACTATAAACACTTCTACTGACTAGCTCATTTACTGGTGTAGTGGCAAAATTCAATAACCCTGTGACTACAAAGAACATGGCTAGCAAATAAATGAGTAAACCAATAACGAACCAAATAGTGTCTAGTTTCAATGGTAAGAATATACTGTAAGCAAATGGTAAGAGTATAATTAAAGAAGATAGATTGCTTAATGTTTTCACCTTCTTAGTAAAACTTGAGACCTCTTCAGACGCCCTTTTACCCAATATCTTGGGACCAAGAATTGAAATAATTATGATAGGGAGAGTGAAAATCCAAGCGTTCCAAAAGCCTAACTCAAATTCTGGTGTAAGTGACATAGCTCCCGCCTAGAAGTATTTTCTATTTGGGTTTATAAGCGTCTTTCTCCACGTTTCCAATTGGGGATATCTAAGTCAATCGGGAATACGGGAGATGTCTCCATTTCTCATAGTGCGCCTTTCATGAAGCATCAAGCACCAAACATATAACACAGAACTTCCCCTCGCATTCGCCCGGGTGCGAATGCAATGTCAAACAAGCATAATGTCGTGTTGTATCTCGACAAAGAATTGGTTGAAAAGTCGCGCGAATTAGGCTTCAACTTGTCAAAGACATTTGAGAACACGTTGAAACACCTAATCAACACCTATTCAAACGTAAATCCGCTGAACAACAGTGAAAACAGTGGCATTCAAGGTTGTTGGTGGGCCGGACCGGACTTGAACCGGCGACCTTCTGCACGTCAAGCAGATGTCCTAACCGAGCTAGACTACCAGCCCCTTGATTTTCAATAACTGAGCCATTATTTAAGAGTTTTAGGTAATGATATTTGGGTCAATTGGGTCAGTAAGCTGAACTACATTTGTGAAGTTTTCCCTTTATGGACTCCCTAGAATGCTTGTGACTTCGAAAATAGAAAAAAAGTAGTGGAATGTTTTATTGACTAGATTTTTCTCTTGCCCAAGACAGATCTGAAAGATTTTCCGCAGCATTCAAAGAGTCCGATCGTGAGCTCCATTCTTTTGCCGCTCTTGTCTTTTCTTCCAGCCATCTTCCAAGTCTTCTTTGGAGTGCTAACTTCTTTCTTACACTTAGGACATTTTGCCATGACATTCCCCTTTTTGCAACATTACATTCAACTAAGATAAAACACTTTCCATCCATCAGAGCCAGGCTTATTGTGTATAGTAGTCGCCTACGGAATTATCTGAGAAGAATAAAAGGATTTTAGTATGAGCAGCCTAAATGGGCTTGCAGAGCCGGGGTGGCAGAGTGGATAATGCGCAGGCCTTGAGAGCCTGTGGACCTACGGGTCCGCGCGGGTTCGAGTCCCTCCCCCGGCGCCAAGTAATTCTGCAGCAACATGATGAGCGTAGTCTTCTGAACGGCGTGCAGAATGAATAAGCCCATTTGCTGCTGCAAAAAGAAGAAGGATAGTAGGTTGAAGCCTACTGCAAACCTAGGAGCTTCAGCAAGTTGTAGTTCACGATTAGTACGGCGAGCAGCGAAGCAATCAAAGACATTACGGTTATCATGGTGTTAAGCGAAGGCCCAGCCGTGTCTTTGAAGGGATCGCCTACGGTGTCGCCACATACAGCAGCTTTGTGCGCATCTGAACCCTTTCCACCATGCTTGCCTGATTCGATCAGCTTCTTGGCATTGTCCCAGAGACCGCCAGCGTTAGACATCAACAGAGCGAGTAGCAGACTTGAGAATATGGCGCCTGCAAGGAAGCCTCCAAGTGCTTTTATTCCACCGACGAAGCCGATAATCAAGGTTGAGACGATTGCCATGATGCTTGCAGGCATGAGTTCACGCAGCGCTCCGACTGTTGCAATGTCAACGCATTTGGCATAGTCAGGCTTCACGCCTGCTTTTCCCTCTTTAAGACCTGGAATCTCTCTGAATTGTCTCCTAATCTCAGCTATCATTCTCTCAGCGTTTCTGCCCACGCCAAGCATGAGCATTGCCGAGAACACTGCAGGAATCGCCACGCCTATTAGTGCTCCGAGTAGAACCATTGGGTCCATGATGTCGAACACAACATTGTAGCCAGCTCTTGAAGCTATTTCCTGAAACGCAGCCAGCAACGCAATCACAGTCAGCCCTGCCGCGCCTATTGCGAATCCTTTGGTGATGGCTTTCGCCGTGTTTCCAGC
>JALHSY010000124.1 GCA_022865455.1 Candidatus Bathyarchaeota archaeon | reverse complement strand
GAGAAAAACCGTGACGGCTTGGTCGGGTAGCATAATCCTGAGTGGCCAGCAACGCTAATAATGCTTTTTTCATCGGAAGCCGCAGGGAGTGTGAAGTCAAGCTTTTATTGGAAAACGCCATTTCTCGTAGCGTAAGGATGCACCGCATTGAAACAAGGACCTAGGAAGAACAGTCATTTGGCACTTCTAGGTGCAGCTCACTCCTTCAACCATTCACTATTTGTCATTGCACCGCCGCTGTTGACCATGATTATGAGCAGCTTGAATGTCTCTCTTACGCTTATGAGCACGGTGGCAACGATCGCATCTTTCATTTACGGCTTTGGCGCGCTGGCTGGCGGACCCTTGGGCGACAAGATCGGAGAAGCCAGAACGATAGCAATCAGCCTTGCCTTCTCGGGCTTGTCCACATTTATTATGTTGGCGGCCTGGATCACCGGAAGCGTTTATGTTTATGGTTTGGCTTTGGTTCTGATGGCTTCCTGGGCAAGCCTCTATCATCCTACGGCGAACTCGCTGATCTCAAAAGCGTTCAAGGGTAAGGTCGCTGAATCAATGGGACTGCACGGTGTAGGGGGCACAGCTGGTGTTGTTCTGACGCCTGTGGTTGCCTGGTTTGTGGGAGTGAATTTCGGGTGGGCCTGGGCTTTTGTTGTCTTCGGCATCGCTTGTATCGCTCTAGCATTGATTTTCGCCAAGAACTTTGAAAGATCTGAAAGCAGAAAGGCTAAAGGCGGAACGATAATCGATGCCCTCAAGATACGTGAGCTTTGGACGCTGTTGATTCTCAACGTGATGATCGGGTTGTTCATGAAAAGCGTCGAGCTGTTCTTCCCGACCTATCTCAAAGATAACATGGGGGTTGACCAGATGTGGGCTTCAGTAGCCTACACCCTGATCCTAGCTGTAGGAGTCCCGGGGCAGTGGATTGGTGGAAAAGCCTCAAGCAAGATCGGCTCGAAGAAAGTGTTGAATGCCGCCATGTTCGGCATCTGTCTTGGCCTGCTCCTACTAATTCTCGTGCCAACATACTTTGTGGGCATTGCAGCTTTCATCGTGCTTTACGGCCTGGCTTTCTACGCACATCAACCTGCACTAAACTCTTTAACGGGCTTTCTGTCTCCTCAAGACCAGAGGGGAGCGGTCTTCGGCATATTCTTCTTCACCTCCTTCGGCATAGGTTCCCTTTCCCAAATGGCAACTGGGGTTCTGGCAGACGCCTACGGTTTTGACATCGCCTTCTGGATGATAACAGCGTTTGCCTTTGCCGCTCTGCTACTCTCATTCAAGATTCCTGACAAAAGAGAAACAGGACATCCCATCAATGCCTGATGAATCCGTATACAAAAGCATCAACCAAGTCCCGCCTTTTCCGCGAAGTCTTCTAGGCAAACGGCAAACTCTATGTCTGCGCGAGCACAGCGTTGTCAGAGCCGTTCGAAAGTCATCGAACCTTATAAATACATTGAATGCCAAGCAAAACACGATTCTTCTAGCCTTCGTCAAAGCTGGGTTTTCTGCGCCCTGAAGAAAATTGGACGCCAATGCCCATGAGAAGAACGAATTCAGGGCCTCCACTAGTGGCGAGCGATACTATGGATGGATGATTTGAACTAGCGAAATGCAACCGAATGAACATGATTTGCGGGAAAAGTGTAAATGAGCGGCATGCTGTCGACCAAAAAAGCGCCGAAACTGTGAATCTTCCCATAACACGAAACTCGTCGCAAGCAATCGAAACACGAAGAGGAGGCTGTGGACACTACCTAGACGTCGGCGTCAAAAATCGGCGGCTGAGGCATTTCACTGTTCGCCGACAACTTGAATGATAACCGTTCTTCTTCTAGGGTGGACATCTGTCTCCACAAACATAAGCGACTGCCAAGTTCCCAACTCCACGCCTCCGTCGATTACTGGAAGGGTTTTGTCTGGCGGCAGAAGCATGGATCTGAGGTGTGAGTGTGCGTTTGATGGGTGGCTGTAATTCTTGTGTTCTGGAACAATTTCCTCCATGAAACGCTTGATGTCTTCCAACAACCTGTAATCGTTCTCAGTTAGTATAAGCACACCTGTGGCATGTGGGGCGAACACGTGCACTAGACCGATCTTCACTCCTGAATTGGCGACTGCCTCTTGGAGTTTGTCTGTCAGGTCTACGAATTCTATTTCGCCTCTTGTGGAGAAGCTGAAACTTGTGTTGAAGACCTTAAAATTGGACATCGTCAACTCTACTCCAGCAGCAGTGCCATTATTATTTCGTCTACGTATTTGCCTTCTCTGAAGAACTTTTTCGGAATCCGCCCGGTTTGAACGAACCAGACTTCCCCGTAAACGTGAATGGCACGCTCGTTGTTTTCGAAAGCAGAAAGTTTCAGAACCTTCAGACCCATAGCGTGAGCCTGCTTTATCAGCGTCCTCATCATCTCTGTCCCGATGCCGACGTCTCTGAACCCGTCTCTAATGGCTATGCCTATTCCTCCCACGTGCCTATCGTAACTACTGTATCCTCTGCCGATCTCAGAGTTCGCCACGACCTTGCCGTCGACCTCAGCGACCAAGTAAAACACTTCATCCTTCTCCAGGCGGCTGAGCGCCCTGGCCAGCCAGTCTATCTCTTCAATCCTCAAAACCTTCTCAGCCCTGACCATGTCTGCCTTCTCCTCGACGAGCGAGTTGATCATCTCCAGCAGGTCGTCCAAATCTTCCCAGCGGATCGTCCTCAAAACAACCTTGCGGCCATCTCGAGCTGAGAGCCTGCAGATGACTTCTCCAGCTTTCATATGCCATGCGTATCCTGAGACCTACCTTATAACTTTCACTTCAAACCGACTTTCACAGCAGACATGAAGCGAGCTTACTCTTTCAGAGGACCACATCCGAAATTCCACGACCTGCGCGAGACTTAGGCGTCTCCACAAGCAATCCTCCTGCAATTAAGGAACCATTTCTGCAGCTGGCCAAACCCCTCTGCCAGACCTGGAACAGGGAAGTCTGTTGATGCTTCCGTATACAACACTCTAGCCTTGGATCCGTGGTGATGTCTGGTGAAACATAAAGAGAGGTCGTAATACCGTACCAACCACAGTCACCGAACAGTGAAAACCCCATCTAAGAATGTCGACGATGTAAGCCACATAGCCTACCCAAGGCAAGACAGATTAGCA
Source organism: Candidatus Bathyarchaeota archaeon (assembly GCA_022865455.1). Classification (GTDB taxonomy): domain Archaea; phylum Thermoproteota; class Bathyarchaeia; order Bathyarchaeales; family Bathycorpusculaceae; genus 20-14-0-80-47-9. The sequence goes on along the minus strand of JALHSY010000124.1, from coordinate 10,061 downwards.
GACATAAAGAAAAAAGCCAGAAAAACGCCGCGTTCCCGACTACGAAAACCCACAGAAAATCGTCAGTGAAGACACCAGTACCAAAAGGAACCAACCACCAAACCCGTATACAGAAGCATCAACAAAAATCGCCCGTAGGCTAGCCTCAGAGAGCTCCCCCCCAACAGCCATGCCCAACCACGGTTAGGCATTTCTTGAAAGATTCAAAAATAGGGTTCAGCCGCTCTTGCGTTGTCAGTCTAGACAAAGCTAGGGCTGTTCTTGGAGCTTGGAAAATAATCCTATCCATCGAGTCACTGTTGGCGCAGAGCTCCATCCCAGTATGCAAAGCCTTCCAGCGAAAGGTTTGAGAAAATCCTTGCAAGACTCGAAGCAACCTCGAAGGACAATGCCCCAGTCTTCACATGGAGATTTTCAGCGGTTTTTATATGAAGTCCCAACCACATTTAGGCTCAAACACTCAAATCAAGCTTGTTTTAAGGAAATCAGGCTTAGGCTTGGTCGGTTAGGCATGGCTGACTTTACGTTTAAATTCTATGGTCTTTTTCGACTTTCTCATGGAAAAACGAGTGTCTGTCGAAATGCTTTAGTTTGAAGAATGCATGGTAAGTTTCTCAGGAAGGATGCATGTATGAGATGGGAGTTCTGGAAGCGAGATCGGGACGCATCAGAAATACTAGACAGGATTCAGCTTGACATGTTCCTTGAAGCTATGAATCTTGAGGCCAAACGGAAGAAACACTGGAGAAGTTATGAAGTTTAGAAATCTGAGAGAATCGCATGTTTTTTCAGTTCTTGTGTGTTTCTGATTTTTCCTCGAAAAGACGCTTTCCGGACATGCTTTTTTGCTTCGTCCATAGATTTTCGTAAGTATTTTAATGAGGCCACGATAACCACTCGGAAACTATAAGTATTCTGTACGATGCATAAGGGAGCCGTGATGTGATGCGTATGTCAGAAGATAAATGGTCGTCCATACGGGTTAAGAAGTCTACTGCTCAGCAGCTCAGCGAGATCGGGCGGAAAAGCGAAAGCTACGATGACATCATAGTTTGGCTGTTGAAGAACAGCAAGAAGCGAAAGTCCGGCTACATGACGACGGAATACAAGCCTAACATAAGGACTAGGCAAAGAGAGACAGGTACCCCTAGCTAAACTGCTTAAAAGATGCTTCTCGTGTCCATGCAGCCCATCAGTCCTTCCTCATTTTTTTTGTGACATTCATGTTAAAATGGTGAAGCGTGCGCTGCTTGCTGAGATTGAGAGGATTCGTTAAAAAGAATTTCCCATAGAACCCTTACAATATTTTCTATACTGGTACTTTTATAGGGAAGTCCATGGAACAATAGTGGTGTAGAAAATACACCTTGGTGTAAAAATGGGCAAAACGATTGGTCTGTTCCTGACTGATGAAGAAGTCAAGCGGCTTGAAGGTGTCAAGCCAAACCGGAACAGGTTCATCACGAATGCGATTTGGAAGTCTTTGATCGGATTGGAGGATGGCCTGAAGACTGCTGCAGCTCCAGAACTTAAGATTGATGTTCGTCCAGATCGTAACATTCCTTTGGAAATTGTCGATGCAGTTATCGAAGAAGCCTTTCCAACAGCCAAATCCAGAGGGAAATCTGCATGAGTTTGACAGAATCGCAACTCCTTGAGATCATTAGGCAAGAAGTCGCCCGGTCTAGACCGGCGCCTGCGGCTGCTCAAGAAAACCACGTGCATCATGTTCTTAACTGTCCTGAATGCTATGGTGACCTAGTGAAGGGCATGGAAAAGATGAAAGAAGGCTCCGAATACTTCTGCTCAAACTGTGACCTTCCACTAGGCTCCAAGGAATTCGCTGAAAAGTTCGATGATTGTCCTAGATGCCATCAAAAGGATGCTTACAAGAAGTGAGGTGATTGTCATGGAAGAAAAACAAAGTAGAATTTACAATGCGTGGCGACAAGCCTATCCCGGTGCTCCTCTTAAAGGTGGAAGATACGCTGAGAGGCCTCCGAAGCCTCATCAAGTGTCTATGGAAGAGCTTTTCATGCGTCAGAAGTACGAACGTGAGCAAGCGGCCGCTAGGCAGCAGCAGCTCATAGAGGAATCGAGAAATCAAGGGTATCGTTGAGGTCTGAAAAATGAAGGTTTCATGCGAGTTTGAAGACAGCTGCGAGCTTTTCTGTAGCGACAGCAAGCCCTGCACTTCTGGCGGGGGATCCCAGTGCGGCATATGGCGCCATCGTAAGGAGCTGCAGAAGTAATGATCATCAGAATCACCCGCGCGGGTGCGCGGGCGGAGCCACACGACGGACTAGAAAGTGTTTCTCACTATGAATATTGCTATTTCTGAATTTGAGCCTTTTTCTACTGCACTTGAAAACGGACATAGGCAGACCGTCCTAGATTTTGAAAAGGTCTGTCCATTCCTAGAACTCACTCAACAGAAGAAATGCGTCTGCCAAGCCATTACAGTAAAAGGTCTAGAAACCGATTTTCGAGAATTAGGCTACTACGACATTCTGAAATGCTCAACAATCTGGCAAGGATGTCCTGACTTTCAAAGAGAAAAGAGGAATCAGCGATGAAACTGCATACTGTACCTACTACTACGAACTCATACTGTGCCTACCTAGCTACTGTAGGAGAATCTCTATTCATTGTCATTGTCCTTCTCAGGAGAGTGTTTCTTTAATGGGAGATTCTTTCAGAGAACACGGCGTCATGCTCTACTTGGATAAGACATCATACAAGGCTTTCATCAGACCGCAAGCCGACAAAGGGCTAGGCCGTTCCTTCGCCGAATTGCTTCCTTTCATTGAAGGACTGCATCACATGGGCTACCTTACGGATCCGGAACATGAAGAACGTGTCAAGAAGTATAGTCAGCCATTATGTGAAGAAGCTAGACCGTTGACGACAGAGCAGGTGCAACAGAAAAGCGAAGTTGCCAATTGGGAAAAGCGGTTCTCACTCGCTATTAAAGAGTGGTCTAGCATGCCTGAGAAATCGCAAGTATGGCATGTTCAGAAAGCAAAGGAGCTGCTGGACGAAGTGCCAAATGCGAAGCTTGTGTTAGCTCTAGCTGATGGTGGGCATCTATGACTGAACAGATTTTTAAAGAAAATGGCATTCTTAAACGCATGGCCATTGAGGTTAAGCATGGAGAGTATATCGAGATTTTCCTCCGGAAAGGCACGTTGGAATCCAACAATCATGCAACGTACATATCATTGACGGTCTATCTGAATGGTAAGAAATACATGGTTAATCTGAACAAGGAACATGCTTCGCATCTATGCATAATGCTTCAGCAGTTGGTCATAGAAGGAAACAACATTGACTATGAAGCCTTAGAGCGGATCTATCCAGATCAAAACTCATGGCATATCTATTGACAATTTCACGTTAAACGCCGAATGGTCACTTTTGAGAATTTTAACGAAGTGCGCACGGAAAAGAAGCTAGAATTGAGCTTATTTACACCATGAATTGCGTAGTAAAAGCGCATAGCGAACTTGCAGTCTTCACATGGGGATTTTCAGCGGTTTTTATATGGGTCACGGTGAACTCCATACCCAAGAACACATGGCGACCATTCAAAGCCCAAAAATACCCACAATTATGATTTGAAGCCCAAATTGAGCCCACAGGTTTTCCATTCCCTAGGAAAAGCTGAGGAGTCTTCAGAGCTGGAAGTTTTCGATTTGAAACAAACTGAGAGAATGACACTTTTACTTAGAAAAGGCTGAGGAATGCCCAAAATGGAGAAATAGTCGATTCGAATCTCGTTCATTTTTTCTGCTTCTGAATGATTATGTTGCTATGTTATTGGTTTTTTCATATTGTTGATTTTGAAATAACTGCTTTAATTGCTCACGCACTTCAGTTCTGATAGAGAAGGCAACTACAAGGTGACATGCTTGCCCTTTGACCATTTTGGAAATGACGTAGAAATTCTTGAAAGAAACGTAAATGGAAGAAGGGTCAGGGTCAAATGGGACTGGGGAGAATTCAAAAACATCGAGGGCTTTCCCGTTGACGATAACCTGATAAACTGGGCGATTGGACAGGAGCAGGCGCTTAAGGAATGTTTTCTCTGTCTGGACGAGTGGGTGCACAAACTCAAAACACTCGAGCAGTTGAAGTGGTACGAGAGCTGGAGCAACCCTGACAAGCCCAAGCCTTCTGCTAAAACTGTGATAAGCCCAGGGCCATATCTTCTTCTTTTAGGAGACCCCGGAACTGGAAAGTCTCTGATTGGCAGAGCCTTGGCTGAAAAGCTAACTCAGGTTTACAGAGAGAACGACATAAAACTCTCAGACATCCTGTGCTGGAAGAACCGCACGCTGCCCAGTCAGCCGAAGATTTCTATACAGAAGGGCGGCGAGGCAAAGAAAACCCTCCAGAAAGAACAGATGAGAGAACTCAAGAGGAAGTTCATTACGAAAGTTGGAATCAAAACACTGCAGATCCTTTTAGTGACAATGGGCCTGTTCCTGATAGGCCTTGGCTTCTACTTCATGTATCAGGCTTGGCAAACTTGGCAAGAAAACCCGATGTTTCTCGGAGAGCCAATTCAAGAATACTACCGCAACAGCTTCCCTGACTTCTTCATCGGAAAGTTCGTAGGTCTCGTGCCAGCGACTTTCATCCCAGGAGGAAGTTTGATTTTCTTCGGCTTCTTCATGTGGTGGTTCTCCAAGATCGGCGGACTGAGCAACCTGAAAGGAGTCGGAGGCGCGCAGCAGTCAGACGTGCCGAAACTAATAGTTGACAACAGCTCCGGACACGTACCTTTCGTTGACGCAACAGGACACCGAAGCGCTCAACTCTTCGGTTCAATAGCATGGGACCCATACCAAACCGGCGGACTAGGCACGCCTGAACATCAAAGAGTCAGCGCAGGAGACGTCCACATGGCGTCCCTTGGAATTCTTTACATTGACGAAATAAAGAACCTTGATCCTGAAGAAGCAGTCACGCTCCTCACGGTTCTCGAAGAAGGACAGCTGCCCATAACTCTGCGAGGCAGATGGCACGGAGGCGACACGGCCGCAATGGCAGTTTCAACTGAACCAGCGCCTGCGATAACCTTCCTTGTGGGAGCAGGAAACTTTGACAGCATAGGCCAGCTCCACCCGGCTTTGATGGACAGGATTTACGGCTACGGCAAGGTTGTCAGAATGAACAATGACATGCCTAACACTGTTGAAAACAGGCGCAAGTATGTGCAATTCGTGGCGCAAGAAGTAAAACGCTTCAACTTCTTACCTTTCAGCCGAGAGGCATGCATCGAAATAGTCGAAGAAGGCAGGCGAAGAAGCAACAAGAGAGACGCACTGTCAACAAGGTTCAGGCCGCTGATCTCAGTCATCAAGACGGCTGCAACTCTGACGATGAATGAAGGCTGCAAGATTGTTGAAAGGAGACACGTGCAGGAAGCGGTTGAAAATCACTGTAAAACAATCCAAAGGCAGATACTGGAGCATGACATGAGTGAAAGGGGCAAGCTCTTAGAAATCAAGCCCAAGGGAGTAAGGCTTGGACAAATACATGGATTGGCCGTGGTCAGAGACCCCTATAGTGGAGAAATGACAGGTAGTGTCCTGAATGTCAAGGCTCACATGATCAAGAGAAGCGAGCTTCCCAGAGACTATACACTCAAAGGATATTACAAGGTCACGGGAGTGGCCAAAGGCCAGACCTTCATCTCCGATAGCATAGCCAAAGTCAGAAGCGTGATTCTGCAAAAATACGGCGTGGACATAGCTCAAGACTACCTGACACACATCGACTTTGCACAATCTTATGCTGTGGATGGACCATCTGCAGGTGTCACAATGACCATACTCCTGTGCTCACTCATCGAAGGCAAGCCGGTTAGACAAGACGTAGCCGTGACTGGAGAGATAAACCTTAGCGTCGGCGACTCAATTCAGATAACTGCCGTCGGCGGCGTTTACGAGAAGATCAAGTCTGCTGAAGCGTGGGGATTTAAGAAGGTTGTAATTCCACAGAAGAATTTTGACTATTCGATCAATGTCCACGACTATAGGATAGAGGTTGTTCCGGCGGCCACGTTAGATGATTATCTGAGAGAATGTCTTATCGAAAAGCCAATGCTGAAAATCCCGATTCAAACTTATAAGCGCAGAAAACCCTAAGAAACTCTTGGTCTGGAAGGGTTGGAATCAGCACCTAGTTTTCAAGATCCTACAGGCTAGGAGAGTCAAAAGCGATCAGGGAAGTAGACAAAGCCGAGATTCGCCGATGGCGCAAAAGAGGCTTTTACAGCGAAAATGTCCTCGTCAAACTGCTGCAGAAAAACGGCTTCCACGCAGTACGCATTCCTGTGAGCAACCCAAGCCTCAATCCTTTACCTGACATCATCGGAAGAAGAGACTCACACATTTACGCTTTTGAAGTCAAAAACGCCGGGTACTACGCCTATTTCCCAAAGCAACAGATTGAAAAACTGTTCAGGTTTCTCAATGAGCTTATCCCTGCGGAGAAGCAGTTTAAACACGCTGTGCTTGCAGCCCATTTGGGTAAAAAGTGGCTTTTTAAGGAAATAGGCTGGAAGGACTGGGAAAAGGATAAGCTTCCCGAAAAGGCGAGAATTCTAAAGCGGGATAGAGGTAACTTCAATCTAGAAAAGGAAAGTGGATGAAGATCGGAAAAGGAAAGACAGTGGTTGCGGCCTCCTCTTTGTCCAAAACCTATCAAACTGGCGACATCAAGGTTGAGGCCTTGAAAGGCTTGAACCTCAAGATAGAAAAAGGCGAATTCGCAGTCATATGCGGTGCTTCCGGCTCGGGAAAAACAACGCTTCTGGACATCATAGGCGGCATCGACAAGCCCACAAGCGGAGAAATCATTGTTTTCGACGAGGAATTGAGCCTGAAAGACGAGGATTTCTTGTCAGATTATCGATGCAGCAACATTCATCCTTAGCCTCTACCCTGCCTTAGGATTTGCAATGAAACCAGTGTTGGACATGATGGCCCAAGCTTAAGAGATACAAGGGGATGTGTGAATGGCTCTCGGCAAGATGAAGAATCAGAATCTGCCAATTCTAAGCGTTCTCTGGAAATGCTCAAGTGAGTTCACGTAGACTGGGACTTGGCTTACGAAATCTTGCAGCTGAAGCACCGGTACGACAGGCACACCATCACAAAGCTTGGACCTTCCTACAGTAAGAGACAGAACCGCCGGGATTAGTATGACCATTTCCCAAGAGGCAAATTTGATCTTCACGGCAGGATTTGGCAATGAATCAGCCAAAGCCTTCGTCCTTTCTCTTTGTTCCTCGGCGATCTTCTTCAGCACTGATGGGGACATCCCATGGCGCCAATGTTTGCAATCAATGCTTATCACAACCGGTTTTTTGCAGCCAACAACATCTACCTCCCACTTTCGCCCAGCGTGCTTAAACCGCAGATTCCTCTGAACATCATACCCATTCCGTTCCAACGCGACAGCCGCCATGTTCTCGAACTCCTGCCATTCAAGCGCCGAGCTTACACGCTCAACGTCAGCGCCCAACTCTACAGCCCGAACAGCAAGCTTAAGTCGCTGAACACTATCTGCCTCCACGAGACCCTCTCTGACATAAACGAGTCCATCATTTTGCAGTCTTTGAAGCAACTCCTCACCTATCTGCAATGGAATCTTTGCCTCTTTATTGATTAGTTCGTGTGAAACGCTTCCTTCCCTCGTTAGTTTCAGAAGGGAGATAATCAGTTCCCGCTCAATACTCATTCCACAAACCTCAGCAAGTTGCCTCCGAAATGCCTAAAATGACCGCTCTGTTGGTTGAGCTTAAAAGCTTTTCCGTATCGTGTGCCAGCCAAGGAGAAGACATCATTCCTCGCGTACCAACTGGCAATGCCCGCTGTTCCGCCCAAGCCCAACAACATCTCTTCAGACATGTTCAGGCTGTGATTCGCAACGACCTTCCTCAAAGAGGGAGTCTCCCACTGTTTGCGGGCAATTCGGATGAAACCACTTACGATTGGTCTGCCTATCATCTGCCTCACTCCATTTTACCCACTGATTTTGGTTTTCACAAACCATTAATAGTTCTTAAATGCTTCAATCAAGAATAAATGCGACTATGCATTTGAGGCGAGTGGGTTGGTTAGAATAAGAGCAGTCTTGTTCGATTTGCATGGAACATTGGTTTATGTGAAGGAAGATGTATCTGACGCGGAAATCTCGGCATATCTTTTCAAAAGAGGCTACGAAGTCTCGCCACAACAATTGAGAGCAGCATGGGCCTTCGTCTCCTTTATAGACTATCCCAAATATGGCTACAGTAACTGGTACAGCTTCTTCTCGAGGATTCTCTGGAGGCTCAAGGTGAAGGTTGACAAGGCAACGATAACCGGAGTCGCCAAGCTCTTAGAAAGCAAGCCATACCAGCTATATCCGGAAGCTGCGGAAGCAGTGATGACGGCAAGGAACAGTGGCTTCAAAACCGCGATAGTCACGACGATAGCACATTTCAAATTTGAGAAAGCCATTCAACCTATCAGAAAGTATTTGGATTTTGTGATGACTGGGTATGAGGCTGGATGTGACAAGTCGAATCCGAAAATGTATTGGAAGGTTCTGGAAATTCTGGGTGTCAAACCTGAAGAAGCCATCATGATTGGGGATGACATGCAGTTGGACATCTTGCTTCCTTCGCAGTTGGGCATAAATACGATACTTCTGGACAGGGAAGGCAAAAACCGAGGGCAATCGGTTGATGCTTTTGTATACAACTTGAACGAGGCCATGGAAACTATAATAAGAAGATATGGCAAGAACTGAGAAAACCGCAGAAGAGGCATAAAAAGATGGCTAGAAGGTACACCTCTAAAACCGCCAAGTCCATGGCACTGTACGAGCGGGCCAAGAAGGTTCTTCCCCTCGGAGTTTCTTACGGAATACGATATTTTGAACCTTACCCCTTTTACACGGCAAGAGCAAGGGGAAGCAAGCTCTACGATGTCGACGGCAACGAGTACGTGGACTTTTGGCTGGGACACACTGCGCTGATTCTCGGTCACAGCCCACCAGAAGTAATGAAACCTGTCAGCAAGCAACTGCACAATGGTACCATGTACGGAACGTCACATGAGCTAGAAATAGCCCTAGCGGAACAGGTTGCCAAAATGGTTCCGACCGCCGAAATGACCCGATTCACAAACTCAGGAACCGAGGCAAACATGTACGCCGCACGCCTAGCACGCGCCTACACCGGAAGGAACAAGATTGCAAAGTTTGAAGGCGGATGGCACGGAGGCTACGACGCCCTTCACGTGGGAGTCAAACCGCCCTTCGACGTTCCAGAGTCAGCCGGCCTAACCACCGGAGCGGTGCAAGACACCATTGTTTTGCCATTCAACGACTTGGACGGAGTAAGGAAGAGGCTGAGAAACGAGCAAGTCGCATCAATCGTAATTGAGCCGGTCCTCGGCGCCGGAGGCGGTATCCCTGCTGACAAGGAATTTCTGAGAGGCCTCCGAGAATTCTGCAGTGAAAATAAGATTCTGCTGATTTTCGACGAAGTCATCACGGGTTTCAGATTGGCTCCCGGCGGAGCCCAACAATACTACGGCGTGAAACCTGACATGACAGTTTTCGGAAAGATCCTTGGGGGAGGCTTCCCTGTTGGCGCCTTCTGCGCAGGAAGAGAGATTATGGAAAGGTTGGACTCGCACATTTACGAGCGCTCTCGCCATTCTTTCCACGGCGGAACGTTCACCGCAAATCCCATAACGATGACTGCAGGAATTGCAACGCTGAAAATTCTTGAGGACGGACAACTGATAGACAGACTGAACAGGCTTGGGCAAAAAACACGAGACAGGCTAGGAAGGGTTTTTGAAGCAAGCGATATTGCAGCGCAGGTTATGGGCGCAGGTTCTCTTTTCAACGTTCACTTCACGAAAGGGCAGGTCAAAGATGCAGCTACTGCCTTCAAGACAGATAGGAACAGACTTCTCGACTACCATCTGAACCTGATAGCAAACGGGATATTCATTCTGCCAACGCACAACGCTGCTCTGAGCACAGCACAT
>JALHSY010000016.1 GCA_022865455.1 Candidatus Bathyarchaeota archaeon | reverse complement strand
GCGCGCGGGCGCATTAAATAAATGGTTAAAAATGGTTATAAGTCCGTTTTTGCTTATTTGAACCCGTAATGGACTTCTTTGATGAACGCGTTTTGGCTGCGCTTAAAGACGGCAAACCCAGAAGTTTCACCACGCTTCTGGGCGAAGTGGGCTTCAGCCATAACACTTTGCAGCATCATCTTGACCATCTGGTAGCTCGGGGCCTTGTTGTCAAGGAGAAAATGGCTTCAAACGGTCTGGGGAGGCCTAAATTCGCCTATCATGTTCCATCCACAGCAACAAAACAGGTGACCGCTGCGCTTCAAAACCCGTATGAGGCGCTCGTGACCCTGCAGTTCACTCGTCTGAGGCACCTCTGCAGGTTCGAGAAGGGCGGCTACTGCAAAGAAGCAAAAAAGAGCTGCGCGCCTCAAAACTGCCCCCAAACCCGAAAATAAGAATTATAACCATTTTACACCAATTATTTAACTCGCCCGCGCGAGTGCTGACAATCTTCCATTTCGCGATAATTCGTTCGCATCCGTTGGGTTCCGTGACTTTTTGGAGCGCGCGCGCTCCACTTGATTTCAGCTTTGTAACTCTCCATACTTGTTCCGACACGGTGAATTCTGGAAGTTCTCCTATTTTAGCTGATTGAGCAAGCGTGGTTTTCCATCTACAGATTTTCTTGTCGCGCGTGCCTGACGCAGTTTCATAGTGTGCCTGCGTGGGGGCGCAAGGCTTTCATATGTGGGAGTAGCTTTTTGTTTGCATTGAGGGTATGAATAGTGCAACATGCACGCCAAAACAAGATTGTGGAGGGAGATCTTTTGAGCAAACAGGAAACTGAACTGAACCTGTATTACATGACTTGTTCGAAATACTTTGAGGAGCTGAATAGAAAGAAGTTTGACTATTGGTTCTCTGCGTTTTGCCTCGCCTTGGGAACAAAAGCAGGGTGGGTTCTGGAGGTGGGCTGTGGAACTGGACAAGTTGTTAACAGACTTTCTAACTATAATCGCAATGTAGTAGGTGTTGACATTTCTCCGATAGGAATAAGAATGGCTACTCGGCATGAGGGAGCGAGTGCACATTTTATTATTGCGAGCGCTGCCAATCTTCCATTTAGGAGCAATTCATTCTCGTCGGTGGGATTCAATGACTTTCTAGAGCATACAAAGAAACCGGAAACTTGTCTGAATGAGATGGTAAGAGTCCTGAGAGGTGGAGGGAAGATCATTGCATTGGCACCTAATTTCCTGCGCATCATAGGGTTGAGTCGAGAATATCACTGGCATATGTTAGGTATAAAGCAAAGGACACTAAACTTCTTCAGCCTTCTACGAAGAGTCGCCATGTCCATGATAACCCCTCTGAATATGCAGTTTGAGTTTATGCCAGCGCGGCTAGACCCTGATGGACGTGGAGGCGACGTTGACGCAGTGTGCATAACTAACCCAATTGACATAAAATTCTTCTTGAAAAAACTGGGCATCAAAATTATTGAAGAGTCTGCTACCCCAACCTACCGGCAAGGGCTTATCAAGAGACTAGGAGAAGCACCGTTTATCAGGAGTATGTCAAGCTCTAGTTTCCTCGTGGGAATCAAAGTGTTCCAAATGAATGCAAGAGGAAAGGGCGTCATTGAGGTACCACGTCAGATTGAGGACAAGAAACACTCATAACATCGATCGGCAAAGTGATATCAATACTATTTATTAGGGCTCGTCATGTAATACTACATTTCGGTAACATTTCACAAGAGGATGATTATTGATGAGGGTGCTCGTTACTGGTGGAACGGGTTTCATAGGCTCCCACCTCATACCGAAACTACTTGAAAAAGGATATGATGTTTGGGAACTGCAAAGATACGTCACTGGAAGAATAGGGAAACCCCACAGCATCAAAACAGTTTACGCAGACCTGAACGACGGCTTTGCCGTCAGCAAGGCGATCAGAACAGTCAAACCTGAGGCGGCGATACATCTGGCTTCTGTAAGCGCTGTCGCCTATTCCTATGAACACCCGCAAGAAGTCATGGAGACCAACCTCATAGGCACAACAAACCTCGCAGAAGCCTGCCTCAGAGAAAGCCACAACTTCAAACGATTCCTATTCGCTGGCACTTCAGAAGAATACGGAAACAACGGCTTCGAAATTCAAGTAGAAATCAACCCGCTCAAACCAGCATCGCCATATGCAGTAAGCAAGGTTGCCTGCGAAAACTATCTAAACTATATGAACGACGCCTACGATTTTCCAATAACAATCCTTAGACCCTTCAACACCTACGGCCGAAAAGCAGACTACCACTTCCTAATCGAGAAGACAATCGTCCAAATGCTAAGCCAAAAAGTCGTACGCCTAGTCGACCCCACGCCAGTCCGAGACTGGATGTACGTTGAAGACCATGTAAATGCCTACCTAGAATGTCTTGAGAACGAAAAAGCAGCAAACCAAATCTTCAACTTCTGCACAGGCACAGGATACACAGTCAAAGACACAGTAGACAAAATAGCCAAACTAACAGACTTCAAAGGCGAAATCCAATGGGGCTCAGCTCCACAAAGGCCAACAGAAAGCAAAACCATAGCAGGCTCATACGAGAAAGCCAAACGGATTTTAGGATGGGAGCCAAAATGGGCGCTGGAAAGGGGACTTGACCAGATAATCAAGTGGTGGAAAGAAAATCCTCCAAACAAGAGTTCACATGGAAAAGCCAATTAGACTCACAACACCTATTTCTCGTGTACCTTTTCTTTCAAAACGAAACGCTTTTTACGGCTCAACGAAATCTATGGTTGACTGAGCTTGAAGTCGCTGGCTTTTATACAGAACATGTTCCGCGAATACTACGTCAAAGACTTCACCCCAAACCAAAACATTCCAGCAATAGAAAAACGCGAATTCGGCTTCGCCTCGTTCGAAGGCTGGATGCTCCGCCACAAAACCTTCAGCAACACAGATGAGTTAGCATCCTTTCTGCGTGACTCCGTACCACTTCACGCCTACGTTTCAGGCGCCTACTACGAAGACCCAGAGGCGGAAATGGAAAAAAAAGGCTGGCTCGGAGCAGACCTAATCTTTGAAATCGACGCCGACCACATACCAACCCCCTGCAACAAAATCCACGACGAATGGACATGCAACAAATGCGGCTTCTCAGGAAAGGGAATCGTACCCGAAAAATGTCCAGCATGCGACGGCGAGAAGTTTGACGATCACACATGGATATGCGAAGTCTGCTTGGCCTCCGCAAAATTAGAAACCATCAAGCTCCTAGACATGCTCACACGGGACTTCGGCTTCCACGAAAAGGAGATGCGCACATTCTTCTCAGGACACCGAGGCTACCACATCCATGTCGAAAGCGAAACGGTCAAAACCCTCGACTCAATCGCGCGCAAAGAAATCGTTGACTACGTGAGCGGCCTAGGCCTTGAAACGGCACTTCACGGACTGGACGAAAACGACCTAAGAAATTTAAGCGTGAATGATTCCAGCTGGCGCGGACGAATCGCCAAAGGAATGCACGGCTTCATCCTCAACGCCGGGCCAGACGACTACAAAAACATAGGACTGGAGAGATCCTCCGCCACTTCGATAACAAAACTCATGACAAGCAACAAGGATGGAATCCTTAACAGCTTGAGCGGGTCACGACCTTGGAGAACAATCAAGGGAATAGGCCCAGAAACATGGAAAAGAATTATAGAACACTCTGCGAAGCAACAAACTGCCAATGTAGACACCGTCGTAACAACAGACATTCACCGTCTGATCAGACTAACCGGTTCGCTGCATGGAAAAACAGGTCTAAGGAAAGTCGAGTTCCCCGCCGCGGCCATAGACAGCTTCGACCCATTCAAAAGTGCGATAGCCTTTAAAGCAGGCACGACAACCGTTTTCGTCTCCAACGCACCAGAATTCAGACTGGGTGACGAGACATTTGGCCCCTACCAAAACCAAAAAGTTGACCTGCCAACTGCAGCAGCTGTGCTTCTCATCTGCAAGAAAAGGGCAGAGGTAGCGCAGTAAAATGTACGCCGAGCTATGCACAGTCTGGAAACAAGAACTTGAAAACGCCGAACTGGAAAAGCTTCCTCCAAATTTCTACTCCACCGTTGCCGATTACCTGAGAAGGCTCAGAGAAGAAAGCCGAATGCTGGACAAGAGAACAGTGAAGGCAACTCTGCTCAGAAAAGAGATGCGAAACGTAAGACACATGGTCAGGGGACTGATTGAAGCCCGCTACCGAAAAATCGTCAGAAAACTGTCTGCAGGCGAGGAAATCCCCCCTGACGTCTTGACGCCTGAAGAAGGAAAAATATGCCTCAGAGTTTCCCCGCTAGCAGAAACAATGCAGAACTTTGCCAAAGAGATTCTCCGAGGCCGCCTGACCGACGTAGACGTTCAGCACGAACATAAGAGAGCCGTCCTACGCTTCCTGAAAGATGTCCCGGCAATAATCGGCGCAGACATGAAGACCTACGGCCCGTTCAAAGCTGAAGATGTCTCCTCAGTGCCCACCGAGAACGCGAAAATCTTTGTCAAGCAGGGTTTGGCTGAGAAGGTTGAAGCTGATCAGGCGTAGGCGTTTTCGCGGTTCTCCAGTTTTGGATTCTTGTCCATAGGATTCGACTGCCGATTATTATCAACGGATATAACATGATCCAAGTGATGGAATACAACATACCATAGTAATTGTGGAATCTTTGGAAATCGAAGTCCGAGACGGTAAAACTCGGGCCTTTTTGTATCGCAATCATAAAAAGAGTGACTATCCTTAGTATGTTGATGAGGTACGTCACAAGAGCGCCGATAGCAAAATAGACTGCTCTCTGCCACCAGCGAATGTCGGTGTTCTTCAGGAACAACAGCAACGTTATGCTGTAAATCAGAAGGCTTTCTACCCCTGAGCATGGCCAAGCAATTGCAAACCTAGCCCACGGATAATTATTGACTGCCAGCACTGGCATCATGCCATAAGCAGCACTGTTCCATGTGCTGTAGGTGGTTTCATATCCTATCAGACCCAAAGCGTGCGCTGCAAGAGTGGCTGTTGCTGGGACGAGAAGCTGCAACGGCGTGAACCTTGCACCTGGATACAGGTTGTCCACTAGAAAGAGCACTCCGACTATTCCTAGGAAAGATGCTGGAAGCGAAAAATCCATGAGACTACCGGTTCCGTATTCCAGAGCAACGATTAGACAGAAAAGAACTGCAAAGACTAGATATTCAACTGAGAGTGCTGTTAAACTTGCATGTTGGTCTCTCGCGGGGTCTTCCGTCGGAATGAACGTCCTGGCAGAATCTGCGATTACCGCGTTCAGCCCGCAATAGTTGGCAGCAACTACGTACGCCGTTGGAAGCAGAAGCGCCACAACTAGAAGAACTGATCTCAGAGATCTTAGTCTAGGTATTTTTTTGCTTTGAAGTTTTTCCCAGTTCAATATCGCCTCCAACAAAACCAGCCACAAGAAGAAGAGATAGAGTGTTCTGCCATGGTAGGTCTGTTCAAAGGAATAGGCATAGAGAGAATATAGTATGGCAAATGGAACAACGAACGCGAGTATTGGCAGGAACCTCGTTAAGACAGCAATGACTTTTTTCGCTTCTTGCATCCAGTAGCTCCTGAAGTCTACCACTTTTGTTCAAGGATAGCAATTCGGCGACTATTTAAACGTAACATGACTGAGGAATGTCTTTGCATGCTTTGTGATCAGAGGAGTGATCGGTGAAGGTGGCGAAAAAGTATAAGTGCATGCGTGTTTTCTTTATGCAAAGCTGGTAGTGGTTAAGGTGAACGTTCCAAAAGAGATCACAACTTACTGCCCAAAGTGCAGGAAGCATCAAGCCCATGCAGTCACGCTTTACAAGGCCGGGAAGAGGCGACCCATGGCGAAG
>JALHSY010000015.1 GCA_022865455.1 Candidatus Bathyarchaeota archaeon | reverse complement strand
GCACAAACTGGTGTAGTCTTGTAAATGGATAGTACTGCCGAAGAGGTATTATGGTGCCGGCTCTTGGCACAAGAATAACACGAAATTAAGTTTTTTAGGCACCGCCCACTATTACACTTCCCTTACCGAAAAGTTGAACAGCCTCTCACGCTACTGCCGTGGAGAACATTCACATGTCATCACCACCATTGATCGCAAAGCCAGAAGAAATTGACAGCCCCGAAAAACGCGGGAACCATACGGTCAGCATTATAGGTTGCGGACAAAACGGCGTCCTACACGCCTATCTTCTCGCTGAAGCCGGTTTCAAGGTCATGTGTGTGGATGCAGACCAAACCGTGGTAAGCCTCCTCTCGAAAGGAAAGGCTCCCTTCCTGAAACGCGAAATGGAAGCCAAATTAAGAAATCACGTGAGAACAGGATCTCTGAGAGCCACAAACGATACCAAGGCAGCTGTTTCACAAAGCGATGTCATCGTCGTGACAGTGCCTGTGAAGGTTGACGAAAAGAGAAAAGCTGACTATTCAAAAATAGAGAACGCCTGTAAGCAGGTTGGCTCAAGCCTTCAACATGGTTCGCTTGTAATAGTTGCAAGCATTATGGGCCTCGGCGCCACCGAAGGCATGATTAAAGAAACGTTGGAAAACACTTCAGGCCTTAAAGCAGGAACTGACTTCGGCCTAGCCTACAGTCCGGCTGGAGTTCTGAACACCCAAACGGGAGACTCTCTGCTGAGTCAAGAGCGAATTGTCGCCGGAACCGACAAAAGCAGCTTGAACGCTGCTTCAACTATTCTGGAAACTGCTACAAAAAACAGAGTGAAAAAGGCACAGAACATAAAGACTGCAGAACTTGCTGTTCTCCTTGAGATAATGCAACGAGATGTTAACGTTGCTCTCGCCAACGAGCTTGCCATTTTCTGCGAAAAAGCAGGTGCAGATTACCTTGACCTCGACGGGCTTCTTAACGTTAGTGAAAGGCCCAAACTTTCGTTGCCAGCACTTGCCAGTAGCGACATTCAAAGGGAACCATATCTTTTGCTGGAGAATACTGAGGACCTTGGGATGAAACTTCGAATGCTCGCGGTTGCCCGCGAAATAAATGAAGAAACAGCCAAGCACGCGGTCAACCTGACCAAAGATGCGCTGCGGAGCTGCGGCAAGACTTTGAGAAGAGCAAGAGTGTCTCTGCTCGGAATTTCGCAAACCCAGAACGCGAAAGGCGCCCCTAAGAAGATGCTGAAAGAGCTTGCAAAGCTTTTGGAGGCGAAGGGCGCCAAGGTTGGCCTTTACGACCCGTACTATTCAGACAACGAATTAGGCGACATTAAGGGCGCGTTCAAAAAAACCTTGAGTGACGCCGTGGAAAACGCTGACTGCGTGATGATTCTATCCGGGCACAACCAGTTCAAACGTCTGAACTTGAAGAAATTGAAGGCCCTGATGAAGATGCCAGCCGCAATTGTGGACCTCGAAGGAATCATTGAGGTAGACAAGGTTGAAAAGGAAGGTTTCATATACCGCGGGTTGGGAAGAGGAGTTTGGACGAAATGAGAAAACTCGGCGTAGCTGTCATAGGTACTGGGTTTTGGGGCAAAAACCACGCAAGAGTCTACACGGAACTGGCAGAAACGGATCTGGTAGCCATCTGCGACATAGACGCTGAAAGGGCAAGAAGCGTTGCCAAGCAGTTCGGCGTAAAACCCTACGTGAACACCGGAAGCCTGCTGAAGAACAAGGACATCGAGGCAGTGAGCATATGCACCTGGTCAACACGCCTCGCAAAAGAAGCACTCAAAGCCCTGAAAGCTGGAAAACACGTCCTAGTTGAAAAACCCATGGCTGCAGACTCAAGACAAGCCCAAAAACTACTGCAGACAGCCGAAAAAGAGGCTCTGCACCTCACAGTCGGCTTCCTCATGCGATTCATTCCAGGCCTGCAGCACATTGAACGAGCGGTCAAAGACAGAACAATCGGCGAACTTGTGTGCGCCACTTCAAAAAGAGTTTCCCAGTGGCCTGAAAGAATCGGCGACGTAGGAGTAGTCAAAGACACAGCAATTCACGACATAGACGTAATGCGATACATCTTCAACGAAGACCCAGTAGCCGTCTACGGAAAGACTGGAAACATGGCACACACAAAGTTTGAAGACTACGCCCAATTAATGCTCACGTTTAAGGGCGGAAAAACGGCCTTCATCGAATCTAACTGGTTAACCCCGTACAAGACAAGAACGCTAGTAGCCACGGGAAGCAAAGCCATTATGAGACTTGACTACATCACACAAGAGTTGGCCATAGAGAACGAAAAGGAAACCCTGCAGCCGCGATACCCAGTGAAAGAACCGCTCAAACTTGAACTGCAAAACTTTGCAAAATCCATCTTAGAAAACGAGAGACCCCTCGCAACTGGAGAAGATGGCTTGAAGGCCCTGCGAATAGCTGAAGCGGCATTGAAGTCTTCAGCCACAGGCAGAGTGGTAAAGCTTAAACAGTAAAATCAGGATTTCTTAGGCCCAGTTTTCAGCGTAAACGGTTTACCCTTGGACAATATTTCCTCCGGAACCTTTTCCTTCCACTTCTTGAGAAATGGCAAATCCTCATTTTCCTTACGCAGATTATCCGGCAACATCTCTGGAATCTCGTCACGTATCGGATACCATCTCAAACACTTTGGACATACAATCAAGCCTTCTACGATCTCCTCTTTCTCCTCAAAAACGTGCAGTTCGAGCGGGTGATGCTTGTCAATGGGGCAAGCAAGTATTTCCATTAGCTTCTTTTTGATAGCAAATTCCTCCCGAGGTACTTTTGTTATTAAACACTATAAAACATTTTCATGCGCAAAGTGCTTTTGACCGTAGGAGTTGACTCTAATGTCCAGAACCACCTGATGCCGGTTTGGACCTGTTGTTCGAACGATCCGACCCAATTGAACGACAAAATCAACATCTAAATGATAAAGCCTCTCGACCACCTTGGACTTCACCCTCTCAACTGGACTCTCATTCTTATTGGCATATTCAAAATCATAGTAGTGTATCAATCCGCCGCTTTTCTTCAAAGCCAACAACGCAGTGGGCAAATATTCCAAAGCTTTTTCGGGCAAAGGCATAAGGACGCGATCTGCCACATGAGCCAATCTGTTCCCAATTACCTGTTTTGCATCACCGAGCAGCGGGATCACCTTCCCGTAAACGCCGTTTTTCCTGACGTTTTCCCTCATGAATCGAAATGCGACTGGATTGACATCAATCGAGTATGCCCTAAACACGTTAGAATGCTTAGCGATGATTATAGAAAAGCAACCGAGTCCAGCAAACATGTTCACTAAGACTTCGCCGTGCCTGACTTGCTCTACAATCCGCATTCGCTCGTGCATGAGCCTTGGCGAGAAGTAGCATTCTGCGACATCAACGGAGAATGTACATCCGCATTCTTTGTGAACTACTATCGTCTTATTCTCGCCAGCAACCCACTCTAGCCTTCGCAGTCTGAAGTCGCCATGAACAGGGCCTTTCTGAGCCAACATAGTTTTGACATTCTTGTGAACGGACATGACAGCTTCCGCGATGGCGCGACTGTACTTTTCAGATGCTGGCGTTAAGCGAACAACGGCTATGTCGCCGATTATGTCGTAAGAATTGTAAACACAAGCCAAATCCTCAGGAGGAAGAACCTCTGAAAGGAGCTCTCTCAGCCGCTTCTTCAAATTCTGTTTCGCCTGTAGAATATGAGAGCGTCTGGAAACATTTAAAAGCACAGCAATTCCCCTTTTTAGGAAGAGGGAAACATCAATGGAGAAAACGCCAACTGGAACCGTTTACGAATGTGTGAGATGCGGGGCAAAGGTTCCTTCTGAAGAACTGGAGCTCCGAGGCGGAGAAATAAAATGCATTGTGTGCGGCTACAGAGTTCTGAAAAAGATGAAACCGCCAGTTGTGAAGCGCATCCAAGCAAGATAGAATTTCGAGACTAAGACGTATTCTACTCTTTCTTTGAAAGGCCAGTTGCGCGTGTGTTGCTGAGACCGCGGTAATGGTGCTAGAAGATTTCTTTTTCGCCTATCTTGCGGAGGGCTCTCCCGCGAAGCTTGACTGTTTCACTGACGAACTCTTCAGGTTGTCTTTCAACAGTCTTTCTTTTTACGGTTTCTCCGCAAACCCCTTTCGGCAGCAGTCGTCTCTTGAGGCACATAGTATACATGCAGTTTGGGACATCACACATTTCTTCTGTCCACCTGCACCATGCACCATCTCGCCGATCAACAACAGCGTTCTTCGCACATTTGAACGATTGACATGTTGGAGAACAAGTTTTTGCTTGAGTCAATACATGCACGACCTTTGACCAATCTATTGACAAAACTCTACTGTTGCAGCATTACTCCGCTAAGAACTACTGTTCAAAGGAGTTTATATAAAGTTTTTTCCCTGAAACTCCTTATTCAGACTCTAGCTTTCAGCCTTCTTGGGCTCGAGG
>JALHSY010000014.1 GCA_022865455.1 Candidatus Bathyarchaeota archaeon | reverse complement strand
GATTGTCTCGCCTCAGGTGCCATGGCTTGGAACAATTCGCAAGGATTTGAGGATAGCCTCCAGGTCGCCCTCATATGCAAGCCTCTTTCTTCTACCTGCAATAGAGGCAGCAGTTCTCGCAATGTCCTTCTCGTCATTCAGCGAAGTGGGATTGAGTTCGACTCTTGGGCTGCTCACCGGCATGTCCGTGATCGTGCTGATGCTCCCGCCTACGTTGGTGTCGATTGAGGGTTTGGCCGCTTCATATACGAGAAGTCTGCCGTTGAAGAAGAAAACGTTGATTTCGGCCAAGACGTTGTTGTCGACTCTTACGTATGCAATCTCTCTGGTCGTCCTTTTCATCGTTGCCTTGTATATGGGAAAAAGCTACTTTTACATTCTGACTTTCGGGGCAATACACTTGTTTTCAGTGGCTGCTGCAACCATGCTGGAGCTCATAATCTTGACGAACAAGTTCTGGAAAGAAGGCTTCGCAATCGGCAACATCTACGCAAGACTAACGACCTACATCTTGATCATACTTCCAGGACTTGCAGTCGTCATGATACCCATAATAGCCGCTCTCGCAACATTCCTACTTGCCCAATCTTTAACCCTTGCCGTTTTTCTCGGAATCGCCGTCACAGAATTCGCAGTGGCAGCAGCCTATGTTGCGCTTGAAAAATAAGTCAACGCACGATGTCCAAACATATCTGTGCACAGCAAAGCGAAGAGAAAACCGCTACACACCCCTGGCTTTCAGCAAACCTCACAGCGTCTTCCGTTGGAAACGCTATGGCGTTCACTCCCGCCTTTATGGCCAAGACATCTGTTCTTGCTCGATGCTTGCCTTTTGGCCGCATGCATCCCAAAACTATCGGTGTAGTCGGAAGCATTAACCTCGCTGCGGCTATTACTTTGGCTATGTCCAAGGGTTCTGGTGGCTTGACGTTACTCATTTCTGTTCCACGTATAGGCATGAAAGCGATTACTACAACGGCTGACGGCTCATATTTCGAGACCATTTCCAACGCGTGCAGCTCGCCTTTCAGTTTTCCATAATGCAGACCGACGATGACATGGGGGACAAAAGTGATGCCGGTTTGGTGCAATGCTTGCAGTGAATTCTCGTAGTCCTTCACGGTCACGTTGAGCTTGTAGATTTCATTTATCGTTTCGTCAGAACCAATTATGTCTATGAGTGCACCGTCAATGTGGGCCCTCTTGAGAGCTTCAGCGGTTTCATAATCAACTATGCCCGTGTGGACAAAGACGGTCAAACCTAACTCATGCTTGACCTTTCCAATAGCTTCGACAAATCTCGCCAAGGGAACCGTGCCGTCTGGCAGGCAACCGCCGCTGATCAAACAGCCCAAGGCTCCATTGCGTTTAAGCTGTGCGCACAGTTCAAACAGTTTTTCAGGCGTGCTAGCTGGGTACATGGTTTCAAGGACTCTGCCGCCGCAGTGTTTGCATTTCAGTCCGCAGCCTTTGCCTGTTACTGAGATTGTGGAGAAATCCGCTGGTGAAGAGCAGTAATAGCTTGTCTTGTAATACATGAAGCTCGGCGCGTAGAAATGGATTTTCTTGTCAAAGTTGATCCACCTCAGCTGTTGGGCTTTCCGTAGGCTTTCTTCAAGTTCATCCTCGTCTCCAGCATCAAGTATCTTCCTGAATTCGCCTTCAGTGCTTCTCTCTGTCAATGGCCATTTCCCTCTATGTTGGGCGTGGACCGTACTCCTTGGACCTTGTTGTCGCTGTTGTCATAGTAAAAGGTTTTTAATCCCTCAGACCTGACTCATCTGTGTTGAACGGTGAATTTCGACGCCGAGAAATGATGATGGGGAGCTGCCCAAGCAGGTCCGTGTCTCCTTAGGCTCCGCCATGGTTCTTGGGCTTCTCGACGGGAGGCTCGATGCACCTCCCACATCTGCATATCTCATGACTTACAGAAAAGGAAAGTGTGCCGCAAACTGTGGTTTTTGCCCGCAAGCTAGAGGAAGCAATAGCAGAGCGGACATGCTTTCAAGGGTTTCATGGCCCGTTTTTCCAACAGAACTTGTGCTCGACGGATTGGAGAATTGTTTTCGAAGTGGCCAGATGAAACGCGTCTGCATCCAAGCGTTGAATTACCCGAAAGTTTTCACAGACCTGTTAGCCCTCATACATGCTATCCGGAAGCAAACTGGAATACCTACGTCAGTCTCATGCCAACCTTTGGACTGCGAAAACATACGCAGACTCGCTCAGGCAGGCGCGGAGAGAATAGGTATATCTCTTGACGCAGCCACAGAGGAGATTTTCGGCAGGATTAAGGGAGTTTCCGTCGGCGGCCCATGCAGTTGGGAAAGACAGGTCAAGCTTCTGAATGAGGCAGTAGGCGTTTTTGGAGAGGGCAGGGTCAGTACTCACTTGATTGTTGGCCTGGGTGAAACCGAACGAGAAATGGTCAACATCATTCAACGATGCTTTGACATGGGCGTTCTTCCTGCACTTTTTGCTTTTACGCCGATTTCCGGCACCCCGTTGGAGCACGCGGCTCAACCGTCTGTTCAGAAGTACAGGCGAGTGCAAGTTGCTAGACACTTGATCGTCCACGAAGTCGCGGGGTTTGAAGACATGCGCTTTGACCAGAACGGTTGTCTCTCTGATTTCGGTGTTGACAAAGAGATCCTGTCGCGAATAATCCGAAGCGGGGAACCGTTTCTGACTTCAGGATGCCCAAACTGCAATCGACCGTATTATAATGAGAGGCCGAGCGGGCCGATTTACAACTATCCAAGAGAATTGACTGAGAAAGAGCTTTCAGAGGTGTGGATGCAATTGGACTTGAAAGAGTTGCAGCCTTCAAAAGTCAACGATACTTGGTTCGTCTGTTGATGAATTGGCCAGTTTCTTCTGGTTAATTTTGCCTGCGGACTTGAAAAAATGTGGGGTCGATAGTAAAGATTCAAGACTATGATTACCGATGGTCTTTCTTCAAATTGACTAGGTCCTGGAATCGGTTTTGGTGTTTGTTAGTCGAAAAATCTATGTGTAGGATGCGCGTTTATGCCTGCTATGAGGTTGGTGTAGGAATTGGTAGAGGCGCCTGTTGAGGACAAGAGAATAACCCTGAAGGAAGCAGTGAAGCTTGTTCCAGATGGTTCTCACCTTTTCTGGGGTGGGTTCGGATTTCAGCGTCCGCCGATGGCTTTCGCGCACGAACTTGTGAGGCAGAACAAGCGCAACTTGACCATTTACACTTGCGGCTCTGAAATGGACATTGACATACTTTCAGGTGCAAAAGTCGTCTCACGTTTTGAATTGGCATTTTACGCGATTGAGGGCATAGGTTTGGTGCCTAACATCCAAAGGAGAATCCGCGAAGGCGTGATAGAAATCGAGGACTACTCAAACTTGGCCATGGCGCTGCGCTTCTTGGGCGGTGCGCTGGGCGTGCCGTTCATGCCGTTGAAAAGCATGCTAGGCACTGATCTTCTCGCAAAGAAACGCTTTAGATCGAAGAAGGCGGAGGTAATCGAGTGCCCGTTCACGGGAGAGAAGGTTGTGCTGGTTCCGTCTGTTCGGCCAGACTTCAGTATCGTGCATGCTCCACGCGTTGACAGAGAGGGGAACGTGCAGATAGACGGCATAAAGGGCGAAGACGTTGAGGGTGCAAGAGCGGGCAAAAAAGTGATAGTGTTGGCTGAGGAAATCGTAGACAGTGAGTTTATACGTTCTCAGCCCGACCAGACGGTTATTCCGAACATTTATGTCACTCACGTTGTTGAATGTCCCTGGGGTTCATATCCGATGATGGTCTACAATTACTACGATTATGACATGGAGCATGTGCGAATGTATTATGACCAATGCAAGACTGAAGAAGGTTGGCAGAAATACTGTGAAGAGTACATCACAGGCGTCAATGACTGTGTAGAGTTTTTGCAGAAAATAGGAATCGACCGCCTGATGAAGCTTAGAGCCAAAAAACCATTTCCATACTAGGAGGAGAAACGTGAAGATGACCAAAAAATATGCGGAACCTGAAGAGTTTACAACCCTGGAACTCATGGCCGTGTGCGGCTCCAGACAAATCAAGAACGGCGAAGTGGTTTTCATAGGCACAGGCCTGCCGCTGATTGCAGCCATGCTGGCCAAGAAAACCCATGCGCCTAGGGCGAAAATCGTCTACGAAGCAGGATTCATCGACTCAAACGCAAAGGACATAGCATTGTCAATTGCAGATTCCAGACTTGGTTACCGCGCATCCGCGGCAATCGGGTTGATCGAGACTCTAGGGTTGATGTTGCAGGGAGGACATGTAGACGTGGGTTTCGTCGGCGCTGCGCAAATCGACGAGTACGGAAACATAAACACCACCTACATCGGAAGCTTTGAGAATCCCACTGTTAGGCTTCCTGGAAGCGGCGGCGGAAACGACATAGTCTCCTCAGCCAAGCGCTTTGTAGTCATAATGATGCATGAGAAGAGGAAGATGGTGAAGAAACTTGACTATCTGACAAGCCCAGGCTTCTTGGACGGCCCAGGAGCCAGAGAAAAGGCTGGACTGATGGGCGACGGCCCTTCGCTCGTGGTCACGAATCTATGCCAGATGGACTTTGACCCAGACACAAAGCGGATAAGATTGGCTACTGCCCATCCTGGCGTTTCGGTCCAGCAGGTTTTGGAGAACAGTGGCTTCGATTTGATAGTGCCGAAAAATGTGCAGACGACTGAACTGCCTACTCCTGAAGAGCTAACACTTTTGAGAGCAATAGACCCCAGCGGCATATACATTCCGAGAGCTAAGTAGCTGAGGTTTTCTCCTGCTGGAGCTTGGGTTCCTGCCTCGTAACCTGCTCCACTATTCTCCAGAATTCCTCTTCTGTTAAACTTCTCCGCAGATCTTTCATCAACTTCTTGATCTGGTAGAAAGTCATTTGCGCTTCGCCCTTGTCTATGACCTCCTGCGATCTCTTGATCCTTCTGACTATCTCTTCTATCTCCATCGGCGAGGCTTCGATTTCAGCTAATGCTAGACGGCTTTCAACGAGGCGCCGTCCAGTCAGTCTGCCGAGATAGAAAAGTGTTTCCCTCCCTACGATCTCAGGCGGGAAAGGCTCGTATATGAGAGGATTTGCCAACATGGCTTGGATGTGTTCTTCACCCTCGTAAGAGAAGCTGTTTTCGCCGATGATCGGCTTGTGGAACTGCACCGGCAACGCAAATGCCTTCTCCGCCAACTGCGAAAGCCTGTGGAGTTTATTCAAGTCCATGCCCGTGTCGATGTCATAGAGCAGCTCCAATGAAGTAACGACTTCCTCCAACGGCGCGGCTCCTGACCTCTCCCCGAACCCAGCGATGCAAACGTGCAGGTAGGACACTCCTTCCTCGACGGCTGCCAGAGTGTTTGCTGTTGCCAAGCCAAAGTCGTTATGGCACTGGACTGAAAGCGGGATTTCCTTGATTTTGAGCTCTTCCAATCCTTCCTTGATGTGTGAAATCAGGTAACGCATCGACAGGGGTCTCAAGAACCCCACGGTGTCAGCTACTACAAGTCGGTCTGCCTTGGCTTTCGCCGCTGCCTCGAAGATTTTCAGGACTTCTTCCAGAGGTGTTCTTGACGCGTCTTCCAGAATAAAATCCACTTTTATGCCGTGTTTCTTGGCGTATTCGATGCTTTCAACAGTCTTCTGCAAAACCTGTTCCTTTGACATCTTCAACCTATATTGCAGGTTGAGTCCATTGAATGATGTGAATATTTGGATTTCTCTTGTTCCACATTCTAGGCAAGCATCTATGTCGTTCTTGATTATGCGTGCAGACGCAGCTATGCTTGCGTTTTGAAAGCCTTCATTTGAAATTCTTCGCACGTTATTCTTTTCTTCTTCGGAAAGCGCTGGGAAACCCACGTTTATTATGGCTGTGCCCATTTCGTCAAGCATTTTAGCAAGCTTCACTTTTTCAACGTAGGTCAGGAAAACCGTTGGAGTCTGGACTCCTTCGCTCAGGGTTTCGTCCCAGATGAACACTCTTTCTGGAAGTTTCGGAGGCAGGTTCTTCCTCAAATGATTGTAGTTTGCGATTAATCCTTGGGCTTCAAGCTTTTTGAATATAGTCTTCCTCATTTGCCCTACTTTCCAACAAAGTCAGCGTGCGGTGCAGTCTGTTATTATGCGAAGATTGATATAAGAATTAACGTCTGTTACGGTCGCAAGACTGTAAAAGCTAATGTACAGCAACTGAAATAGTAAGCCGTCAACAGTGATAAGTCATGGACTTGTTTGAAGCCATAGAGAAAAGAAGAAGCATACGCAAGTTCAAGCCAGGCCAAGTTAGGGAAGAGGATTTGAAAAAGATTTTGCAAGCCGGACGCCTAGCACCTTCGGGCGGAAACCGTCAGCCGTGGTGCTTCATCATTGTCAGAGATTCAGAGACCAAGAATGCTCTAGCCATTGCGTCGAACGATCAGAAGTTTGTTGCAGAGGCAGACACGGTGATTGTGGCGCTGGGCGATTCAGGAGCGTATCCGAAGGCAAGCACTTCTTCGGCTCGAATTCTTCACAAGCAGGACCCCATGATTGCGATAGAGCATATGGTCTTAGCTGCAACTGCGCTTGGATATGGAACATGCTGGATCGGCGCATTCAGCGAAGCCGAAGTCAAAAAGATTCTGAAAATCCCTGAAAACTTGACAGTTGTCGCGCTGCTACCGGTGGGAGTCCCCGACGAAAGTCCCCCGCCTCGACCCAGAAAACCATTTGACGAGATATTCTTCAGAGATTCCTTTGAAACGCCACTAAGATTTTAGATAGTGAAATGCGCTTACTTTTCGGAGCTTGACTGCAACAGCTGTTCAATCAAGTTCCATTGAATCTTCTGACGTTTCGGCGAAAGTTTAAAATTGACTGCAATCTAAGCCAATACTATTCACGGTGACAGGACATGGAAGCTTTTTCATGGTGGAACGAAAAGCAGAAGAGCTTAATGGAAGATGTGAAAGCTTTTGCTGACCAAAATCTGCCCAGAGGCGAAGAGATTTTCTGGACGAAAGAGTTTCCAACCGACCTGCTGAAAGAAGTCGGCCGCAAGGGCTGGTTCGGAGCAGTTGTTCCAGAAAATTATGGCGGGATCAATGCTGGGGTGACTGGCGCAAGCATTGTCTCAGAAGAGCTAAGCCGAGTGTGCTCCGCTCTGGGGGACGCATACGAGGTTTCGATGTTCGGCGGCGTTGAACAGCTCCTGACCTTTGGAACTGACGAGCAGAAGCAGAAGTGGCTTCCGAAGATAGCAAGAGGCGATGCTATAGGTGCAGTATGCATAACCGAACCTTTTGCGGGTTCAGACGCGGCTGGGATCGAGACAACTGCCAGGCGCGAAGGCGACCATTACGTGCTTAACGGCAAAAAACGCTTCATAACGAACGCTGGGTTAGCAGACATTTATGTCGTGTATGCACGGACTAGCGAGAAGCCTGAGGACAAGGTGAAGTACCAGCACTTGACCGCGTTTCTGGTTGAGAAGGGAATGCCGGGCTTCGCAGTTGAGAAGATAAACGAGCTTTCAGGGTGGATTGGGCTCCCCAACGGCTTTCTAGACTTTAATGAAGTAAAAGTTCCTGCCAAGAACTTGATAGGCCCCGAAGGCGCAGGCTGGAAGGTCATGATGGCTGGTTTAAACTTTGAGCGGGTCGTGTTCTCGGCCGGGATGTTAGGTCCCATGCGGGAATCTATTCGTCACGCAGTGGCTTACACCCAGCGGCGCATTCAATTTGACAAGCCAACTATTGATATTCCTTCTAACCAGTCGAAGATTGCAGAGATGTTTGCAGGTCTGTACACGGCACGATTGCTGATTTATCATGCAGCCTACCTTTTGGATCAGCACAAAGACGCCATGGTAGAGGCAGCAACCGCCAAGATGTTCACTTCAGACACGTACGAGAAACTCGTAAGCGACGCGGTTCAGGTGATGGGAGGTGACGGTTGGACACGGTTCTATCCAGTTGAAAGCTACCTGCGAGACGCCAAGGTTAACCAGATCGGAGCGGGAACCAATCAAATCATGAGGCTAGTTATCTTCAGAGGCGGCTTGAAGGCTTTGGGTAAGGACTTGAAAATGCCGCGCAGACGGATACACGAGAAGCTCAAGGTTCCGATCTCAACGGTTCAGCCGCCGTCGAAAACAAACCTAAACGAGGAGAGTGTCTTGAAATTGCTGTCAGAAGACTACATGGTGAACCCCGGGCTTTTCATGAGTCGCGAAGACCTTAAAGAGAGATTGGCAGACGCAAGTGAAGAGAAGCTGGACCAAGCCTTGAAGACTCTCGAATCAGAGGGTTCAGTCAAGCTTTACCGCGATGGAAGAGGAACGATTGCGCTTGTCAAGGCGACGTATGACGGATTACGCAAGGCGGGACCACTGGAGAAGTACAAGTGGTATCCAGAGTGGCTGAGCAAGGAGTTCATCTTCTGAAGATCCGGTCTTGAAAGTGTGAAAGGGCCACTTGAGGACATCTGCGGACAGTGCTTTTCCACATTTGGACAGCACAGCAGTGATGGACGCGATCCCTTAGATGCTCCAAAGACTGTTGGTTCGGCTTAGCCTTACTCTACTTTCGCCTTAGAAGGACCATGTTGTCGCTTAGGTTCTTGACCTTCTCCAAGGGTTGATCTAAATGCCAAGTGTTGCAGTTGCCTTTCCACCATCCGAGAAACTCGAATTCGCCATTCGCCTCAACAAGTAGTTTGAATTCCTGTGGAAAGATGAATTTCAAGTCTTCTTCATGGACAAATCTTTCCTTTTCTCCGTTGTCACTGACTTCGAGCGTTAGTTTTTCCGCGTAGGTCTGGCTGAGTACGTCCTTGAAGCGGGACTCAAAGGTTGTTTTCACTGTGATTCCGTTTCTGGCCATAGTCCATGTTTGTTTTGCCTCCCTGGTCCAGTCCAAGGTCACATTTTGGATGAAGTAGAGACCTCCTTTGTTCAAAGAAGCTGCTACTGAGGCTAGGTGAGACAGGAATTTTTCGTTTGATGTAGCGTCCAAGGAGCCCATCATAATGAAGGCGAAATCCGTCTTCTCCTTCAGTCTGAAGTTGTACATGTCTGCTTGGATGGTCTCTATCTTCAGTCCTTCTTCTTTCGCTCTTTTTCTCAGGTATGCCAGCATCTCAGGATTCAAATCCAGCCCAACAGCCTCGTAGCCTCTTTTCGCTATCTCTCTCAATTGCAAGCTTGTGCCACAAGCGATGTCGAGAAACCTTTTGACTTTTGCTTTGCTGAATCTCTTAATTATCTCCCCGAAGCTGTCAGCTTGTTCTTTGGGGTCAATGAAGCTGAAAGCAATTTCGTAGTACAGAGGCTGCTTGTATATCTCCATGTGTGTCATGTTGGCTCTTTCGTCAGATAAGGTTAGCGCGCATCTGAAAGAACTCGAGCATCTGAGCCTTGCTCGACAAACCAGCAAAATTCCGATTATTCAGTTTCTGACGTGGCGAGGCGAATTCATTGTGAAGTAGCATGTTGCTGGGAAACCTTTTTAACAAAACACTCGGCTAACTAATCTGTTCATACCAAAGGTGAGGGCCTTGACGGAAATTAAGAGAATCGCCGTTTTGGGCGCGGGTTTGATGGGCCACGGAATTGCTCAAGTAGCTGCCCAAGTTGGAAAGTATGAAGTAAACCTCAGAGACATTGAGCAGCGGTTTGTTGACGGAGGCATGAACATGATGCGCGAAAGCCTCCAAAGATTCGTCAAGAAGGGACAGCTGACCGAGGCAGACATGAACGCTGTCTTGGCCAGGATTCATCCCATGCTTGACTTGAAAGAGGCTGTTTCCAACGCTGACCTAGTAATCGAAGCGGTTCCTGAGAATGTTGAACTGAAGAAGGCAATGTTCCACGAGGTCGACACCTGCGCGCCGGCTCACACGATAATCGCTTCCAACACGTCATCCGTCAGCATCACGGAACTTGCATCGGCAACCAAATGTCCTGAGAAAGTGTGTGGAATGCATTTTTTCAACCCGCCACAGCTGATGAAACTCGTCGAAGTCATTCGAGGGGCAAGAACCTCAGACGAAACGATACAAACCGTTCTGGACACGGCTCACAGGATGGATAAAGAGACCGTTCTGGTGAAGAAGGATTCGCCGGGTTTCATCGTGAACCGCATACTCATCCCCGCTTTGAACGAAGCAGTGGCCATTTACTGGGAAGGCATTGCTGACCGTGATGATATTGACAAGGCTATAAAGCTCGGGCTGAACTGGCCTATGGGACCGTTGATGCTTCTTGACTACATAGGATCAGACACAACGCTGGCCATCGCCGACGTGCTCACAAAGGAACTTGACCCGAAGTTCCACCCGACAACGGGACTGAAGCAGATGGCTAAAGCGCAACTTCTCGGAAGGAAGACTGGCAAAGGTTTCTACGACTGGCCGCAAAAATAGACGGTGAAAGGTGGAGGCACATGGATTTCAAGTTCATTGTCTACGAGAAAAGCGAAGGCATAGCCACAATCACGTTGAACCGTCCAGAGGCGTTGAACGCTTTCAGCAAGGAGGTCGTCAGCGAAGTCTTGCAGGCTTTGGAGGATATTAGAAGCGACGAAAGCGTGCGTGTTGTCATATTGACTGGCGCGGGTGAGAAGGCTTTCTCGGCGGGTGCGGACATTAAGGCCATGATCGGAATGAACGCTTCGAAAGCCAGAGAACTTTCGCTCATGGGTGAGAAACTCTGCCTTGCATTGGAAAACCTTGAAAAGCCGGTCATTGCAGCTTTGAATGGTTACGCTTTGGGCGGAGGTCTGGAGGTTGCCATGTCATGCGATCTCCGAATTGCTTCGGAAAACAGTCGCATGGGACAGACTGAGATCAACATTGGATTGATACCTGGCTGGGGTGGGACGCAGAGGCTGACGCGCCTGGTCGGGAGGACGAAGGCGAAAGAGATGGTTTTCACTGGGAAAATGATTGACGCGAAGACAGCTGAGCAGTTGGGCATTGTGAACATGGTGGTTCCAGCCGACAAGTTCAGGGAAGCCGTGAGGCAGTTTGCTCTGGAATTGGCGTCGAAGGCTCCAGTAGCGATTAAGGTTGCCAAGGCTTTGATAGACAAGGGTGCGGAGATAGGTTTGGATTCAGCGTTGGCTCTTGAACGGGAAGGTTTCGGCGTTGTGGCTTCTACTGAAGACTTGCAGGAAGGCGTGAATGCTTTCACCGAGAAGAGGAAGCCAGTGTTCAAAGGCAAGTAACAGAGGACTGTCTGAGTCTTTTTTTCTTCGCGTTTCCGCGGATTGTTTGAAAGTGTTTATATGAAGGAATGTTGAAGGCTACAGCATTTAACGTGACTTGCAGCGTTGAGGAGACTGAGAAGAAGATGAAGACTGTGATTTTTGGTCCGCCGGGTTCGGGTAAGGGCACTTATGCTTCGCGTTTGCAGGTCAAACTCGGCGCGGACGTCATTGCGATGGGGGATATTTTCCGTGAGATTATGAAGGAAGATTCGCCGTTGGGAAGACAGGTTAAGGGGTTTGTAGAGAAGGGTTTGCTTGTTCCTGACGATGTTGTAATTGAGGTTCTGAAGCAGCGTTTAGTCAAAGTTTCAAGTGGTAGAGGGTTTATTCTGGATGGTTTTCCGAGGACGATTGAGCAGGCCGAGGCTTTGGACAAGCTTGTCAAGATTGATGCGGTCATTTTGCTGACTGTGCCTGACTGGATTATTGTCGAGCGTTTGTCTACTCGCAGGGTCTGTAGGAAATGTGGTGAGGTTTACAACGTGCGTTATTTGAAGCCGAAAGCTGAAGGAGCTTGTGACAAGTGTGGCGGTGAGCTTTATCAGCGGTCAGATGACACGGCTGAGGTTATCAGGGACAGAATTAAGGTTTATGAGCGACAGACCAAGCCGATTCTGCAGCGTTACAATGAAAAGAGAATCCTATCTGTGGAGTTCAAGTGTGAAAAGCTAGAGACACCGCCTGAAGTGGCCGTGGAAAGCATTCTGAGAGAATTGAAAAAGCTGAATCTGGCCTAGCTAGTGCCAATTTCATTTCTGAAAAATGGGCAAAAGAACGTTGGTAGCCAGTTCCATATCAAGGCAGATACTAGCAGTTGCCGATTTCTTTCTTGAACGCCTCAGTCACGTCTTTACCCCAATTGGCGACGGCCTCTAACCTCCCGTCAAAGAACCGAAGCACCGGCGGCTCAAACACAAATTTCAATCCCTTCACCAGATCTCTGTGCTTGTACAGCCAGTTTATCCTGTCAATTGCGTATTCCATATGCGATACGGTATACACTCTCCTTGGCAACGCAATCCTTGTCAGTTCTATATCCGCCATGATCTCCTTGCCTTCCTTGTCCCTGTCCACCGAAATGGTACCTCTTTCCATGCTTCTAATTCCAGACGCGATGTAAAGGGCAGCTGCCAAAGCTCCTGCCGGATACTGTGACTGAGGGATATGTGGCAAGAACTTCATCGCATCCAAGTGACAAGCCAACCCTCCCGGTGGAGTAACCACCGGAATTCCAGTTTCCGCGAGCCTGTTTACAAAGTACTTTATCTGCTCCACTGCGCAACCTGCAACAGAAGGATCTACCATTTCTCGGACGCCCACAGCCATCGCACCTACTTCTCGCATGGACATGCCGCCGTACGTGTAGAAGCCTTCGTATACCGGAAGCCAAGGCCGTATCTTGTCAAAGAGTTCCTTGTTGTTTGTTGCTATACAACCGCCTCTGACGGAAGTGTTTTTCCTTCCGCTCATGTAGAACAGGTCCACGATGCCACACATTTCTTTGACTATCTCTGCAACTGTCTTGTTTTCGTATCCTTTCTCCCGCTGGCTTATCAGGTAGGCATTCTCACAAATCAGACTCCCGTCCAGAACGAGCATCAGGCCGTTCTCGCTGCAGATTTGCCTTATTTCCTTCATGTTCTTCATCGAAAACGGCTGTCCGCCAATCAGATTAGTCGTCGCTTCCAACCGCACAAAAGCAACCTTGTCTTTACTGTATTTCTCGATTACATTCTTCAACTTCTGTGGGTCTATGCACCCTTTGAATGGGTTAGTGCTCTCAGTCTTCAAAGCCTCATCATAATAGATTTCCAAGACCTGCGCTCCTGCCAGCTCTATGTGAGCTCTGGTAGTCGTGAAGTGATAGTTTGTCGGAACGACATCACCAGACTTAATGAAAACTTTCGCCAGCAAGTGCTCTGCGGCTCTGCCCTGGTGAGTGTTCATTACGTGCTTGTAACCCAGAACATCTTCTACCGCATCGGCAAATTCGTAGAAAGTCATGCTTCCAGCGTACGCATCATCGGTTTTTATCATGGCTGCAAACTGGTTATCGCTCATGGCGTTTACGCCGCTGTCGGTCAGCATGTCGAGAAATATATCTTTGGTCTTGAGCAGGAATGTATTGTAACCTGCTTCTCCAATGGCCTTAAGCCGCTCATCAACCGGTATTAACGAGATCTTCTGAACCATACGCGCTTTATGCATCTCAATCGGAATCTCTTTACCCGAAGACAATCTTATTGACATCACGCAAACCTCAGAGTGTTGCTCATATCGGCCATGCTTTTAATAATTCTTTCGGTACAAGCTCATTCTATGCAACATTGTTCCGACTTCAAGCACAACTTATATGTGAAAGGACAAGAGTAACAAAATCTTCTCAAAGGTTGGGAAGTCTATTGCCTAATCTGCGTGTACTATTAGAAGATAAACCTGAGAAACGTGTGCTTCTTCTAGGCAATGAAGCAATTGCAAGAGGAGCCCTCGAGGCTGGCATAGGAGTAGTCACGACTTACCCGGGCACACCAGCATCCGAGATAGCTGACTCCATCTCGGAAATCGCCGCCGACGCTGGCCTGTACATGGAATATTCAATCAACGAGATTGTCGCTGTGGAAGTTGCAGCAGGCGCCGCAAGCTGCGGAGTAAGAGCACTCACAGCTATGAAGCACGTTGGGCTGAACGTGGCCTCTGACATGCTTATGACGCTAGCCTATGCCGGCGTGAGAGGCGGCTACGTAATCGTCACTGCAGATGACCCAGAATGTTACAGCTCACAGAACGAGCAAGACAACCGCTTCTATGCCCTGCTTTCAAACCTGCCCTGCCTGGAACCGTCCAATCCCCAAGAAGCGAAAGACATGACAATCACAGCGATAGAGATTTCTGAAAAACTGGAATTGCCAGTACTGCTGAGAACAACAACCCGCGTAAGCCACACTCGCGGGCCAGTAACGTATGGAAGGCTTGCCACACCGAATCTAAAGGGCAAATTCGTCAAAGATGTCAAACGCCTGGTAATGGTTCCCGCAAACTCCAGACCAAAACACGAAGTGCTTCTCAGAGCTATGGAAAGAGCCAAAGAAATCAGCGAAACATCCCCACACAACAAGGTCGTGCGGACGAGCAAAAGCAAAGAACTTGGAATTGTTTCGTCAAGCTCAGCCTACAACTATGCAGTCGAAGCTGCAGACTTGCTAGGCCTAGACGCAAGCATTCTGAAACTTGGCATGACACACCCACTTCCAGAAAAAATGATAGGAGAATATCTGAAGAAACACCAGAAAGTCATCATTGTTGAAGAGCTCGAACCCTACTTAGAAATGCAAATCAAAGCCATCGCCAAGGACAAAGCGCCTGACGTCGACATTTATGGAAAAATGAGCAAGCGATATTTCCCGAAGGAAGGGGAGCTTTCAACACGAGTGGTTGCAAAAGGTTTGGCCGACATAACAGGCAAGGGACTGCCGATAGATTTCAGTGAAATCAAAGAGAAATACGATGAGGTTTCTAAGAATTTGCCGGCGAGACCACCAATACTGTGCGCTGGATGTCCACACAGAGCATCCTTCTATGACATGAGGAAGGTCGTAGGCGAAAAAACCATCTTCGCAACCGACATAGGCTGTTACGCCCTAGGAATCGCCCCACCGCTAAATGTTGGCGACATAATGATATGCATGGGCGCCAGCATAGGCACAGCCCAAGGAATAAGCAGGGTAACAGATGAAAACACTATCGCAATAATTGGAGACTCAACGTTCTTCCACGCTGGAATCCCCGGACTCATAAACGCAGTCTATAACAATCACAAGGTTGTCGTAGCCGTCTTGGACAACCTTACAACAGCCATGACTGGCCACCAACCTCATCCCGGAACAGGAGTGACCGGCATGCAAAGTGCCTCAGAGAAAGTGCTCATTGAGAAAATTGCAGACGGCTGTGGAGTCAAATATGTTAGGGTAGTTGATCCATTCAAAGTCAGCGAAACCGAAACAGCACTGAAAGAGGCTCTGCAAAATCAAGGACCCTCAGTTCTGGTTTTTCGGGCACCATGCGCATTGGTTGCCGTCAGAGAAAAAAGAAGTAAAGGCATAAGGATTGAGGCATATAAGATTACTGACAAATGCACAAACTGCATGGCCTGCATTAGGCTTCTGGGTTGTCCAGCCTTGACAGTTGAAGAGGGCAAGGTGAACATTGATGAGGCTCTCTGCACGGCGTGCGGATTGTGCATCTCGGTCTGCCCCTTCAAGGCCATAGGAGGCAGCACCTGATGAAGACGGACGAATTCAACATTGTGCTGTCCGGCGTCGGCGGGCAAGGCACTCTTTTGGTAGCTGAAGTCTTAGGAACAGCCGCCATTAAAGAAGGATTAAACGTTCGAGTAAGCGAAATCCACGGAATGGCTCAAAGAGGTGGAGCAGTGGTTTCAACCGTGAGAATAGGCGAAAAAGTCCAAGCACCCACGGTCCTAGAGGGACAGGCGGACGTGCTTGTGGGCTTTGAGCCCATAGAGACAGTGCGAAGCCTGAGGTTCGCTTCAGAAAAGACTGCTGTCCTGATGAGCGACGAGAGAATTTTTCCATCAGAGCTTGCCGCGAAGAAGATGACTTACCCAGACATGAAAGACATAGTTGAAAAGATCCATCGGTTCACTGGAAAAATCATCATAGTAGAAACCGAAAAACTGGCCAGAGAAGCGGGAAGCACGCTTACACAGAACATTGTTCTCTTGGGCGCGTTGGCTGCAACTGAGAAAGTGCCGATCAAAAATGAAAGCCTAATAGAAGCCATACAGGAGCTTGTCCCAGCAAAGCACGTGGGCATGAATGTCAAGGCGTTTAAGCTTGGTTACGAGTACGTGAAGAAAATGAAAGTGCAGGCCTAAGCGTCTTTGGTCTTTGAGTGAGGCAAGCTTTCTTTTTCGTTGTCCAGAATCGCCTTCAGAATGCCTTGGAAGATTTTCATGTCTGAAACGTTCACAAGCGGAATCTGGAAGCTCTTGTCGATTTCGAGGATTTTCTCATATTTCGGAAATGCGGCATAGCAGACTTGACTTATCGGAAATTCCTGCTTCTTTAGCTCATGTTCAAACGACTTCTCGTAAACCTCCAAACACAGGAGGTAGCCGTCTATCCAGTAAAGTCTGTTTACGCCAAAAGTTGCAGCGCAGAACATGACATTGCTGACAGAACGCTTGTCCAAGCCAAGAATGGTGACTTTCCGTGTCGGGGCAATCTCCACATCCATGTCTTTTTCACTCCTTGAACGGGGTTTTCAACACTTCCCTTGCTCTGTTGCTTATTATCGGCCCAAGTCCATGAACAGTTTCAGACCAATCGTCAACACTTATCAAAGCATTCAAGGGCGTCTGATAAGACTTGAGAATCGCCAAAGCCTTTTCTCTCCCAACACTCGGTAGACTGGCCATGAAGTAGACTTGGGAATCCGCTATGCTGTCCCATTTTTTGAACGGGTGAACTGTGGGCGTCCTTTTCTCAACTATCTGCTCTTGGCGTGCGGCCACGTAGAGGAAGTCAATGGTCTCCTTGTAGGATGTTGTGCTCACGATTGGGATGCCGTTTCTTGCCAAGCTGAACATTGCCCCCCAGACTGCTGCTGGCTGGATTCGGCTGTATTTGTAGATTATTGGCATGTAACCCTCCAGAAGAAGCAGCGACTTGGGATAAACCTCCTTAAGCCTGAACAGCTGCTCGAACAGGAAGCGATGAGTAAGCGTGTACACGAAGTCTTTCACGGTTTTTCTTTCCACCGCACATACGTCAGACAGAACATAATCGCCCTTCTCCAACTGCTCAGTTCTGACCTTGACACCGCGTTCCACAAGTCCCTTGACGATTTTTGCTGCGGTGTTTGCTTCGCGGCCGTCGACGATTATCGTCGGTTCCTGTCCTTCAGCCTTCTTTTCCTTCAAGTAGGGAAGCAAGGTTTCAGTTCCAGACATCCTCTCACTCTGCTGATTTACTGCAGTCTATGCTTTCTTATTTGTGTTTGCGACCAGTTTCAACTCGACACTTGCCACTGTAATGATGCTCACTATTTCTTGCGGTTCTGTGAATGCACTGCTTGACTCGGTCTCTTTCCAGTAAGATAGAAACCACGTTTTTCAAGTTGCTTGAGCAGTTCATTGGGTTCTGGATACCACTGTCCCCATTTTCGGCAGATATGTTCTGTCCAGCTGTAGTTGTCGAATGTGAATGTCTCCTTGCGGTTTCCTTCGAGCGAAATCTTGGCTTTTGCCTTGCGGTAATAGTCTTGGGCGAGATAGCCTTCATCCATCGTCTTCATGGCTTTTGAAACCGTAGCCTGACTTAGCTTTGGATAGGAGTCTTCGAAAAGAGT
>JALHSY010000123.1 GCA_022865455.1 Candidatus Bathyarchaeota archaeon | reverse complement strand
TCTACAGAACACATCAAGATCTTAGCTTGACTTACTGTTTTCACTTTCATCGTCACTCCATTCACAAGCTCCAACAGTCCGTCAGTGTACTCTTTGATTCTCTGGGCATTACCGCCATTTAACGCTGCGTGAAGTTTTTCTGAAGTTTCTTCCAGAGTCTTTTTCTCCCTCTCAGAAATTTTACCGTTCATCTTTTCTACCGCTTTTTCCGTCTCGTAGATTACAGCCTTTGCCCTGTTACAAGCTTCAATGTTTTCCTTTTTCCTTTCGTCTACCTCGCTAAATCTGGTTGCCTCGATGATCATTCTGGTGATTTCCTCTGCTGACAGCGCTGTTGGCCTCGTTATTTTTATCGCTTCTCCTTTCCCAGTTTCTAAAATTTCGGCAGAGACGCTTAGTATTCCACTAGCGTCGATCTTGAAGGTTACCTCAACTTCCTGTTCGTATCTGGGCGCGGGTGGAATGCCGTCTAGCTTGAACAAGCCTAGGGATACGTTGCCCCTAGTCATTTCCCTTTCTCCCTGCAGAACGTGGATCATCATCGAAGTCTGACCGTCTTCTTCAGTCGCAAAAATCATGCTTGCCTCAGTCGGGATTGTTGTATTCCTCGTAATCAATCTAGCAAATACTCCACCAGAAGTTTCTACACCTAAAGAGAGGGGGGTAACATCCAACAAAAGCATATCCCTTATCTCGCCTTTCAGAACGCTGGCCTGGATACAGGCGCCAACAGCAACGACCCCCATGGGATCTATGCCTTCCTCGGGTTCCAACCCCGAGAAGAAATCTTTAAAGTATCTTCTAATAACAGGCATCCTAGTCGGCCCGCCTACCAAAACAAGTTTGTCTATATCTTGAGGCTCTAGCCCTGCGTCTTTGAAGGCATGTTCTAGGGGATCTCTTAATCTATCGAGTTCCGGCCTTATGAGTTCCTCAAGTTTGTCTTGGGTTAGAACGATATGTGGATTGATCTTAGACCCATTTATGTCAAGCTGAGTCTTTATGGTTGTTGAACGTTTACTGGAGAGATGGATCTTTGCCATTTCGCCAGCGTCCC
Source organism: Candidatus Bathyarchaeota archaeon (assembly GCA_022865455.1). Lineage (GTDB taxonomy): Archaea > Thermoproteota > Bathyarchaeia > Bathyarchaeales > Bathycorpusculaceae > 20-14-0-80-47-9. The sequence goes on along the minus strand of JALHSY010000123.1, from coordinate 4,765 downwards.
TAAGCCTATTCAAGTTTTTCTGGTCTTCTCTTAAGTTAATGCCGTATTTTTCCTCAGTTTCCTCGACGAGATAATTTAGAACTCTATCGTCCATGTCCTTGCCGCCTAGATAGGTGTCTCCGCTTGTGGATATGACTTTGAAGATGCCGCTGTTCATCTGCAATATTGTTACGTCGAAGGTTCCAGCGCCTAAGTCCAGCACTGCTATCCTTAGGTTTTTTCTTATTTTGTCTAAACCGTAGGCTAGTGAGGCCGCTGTCGGTTCGCTGACTATTCTCAAAACTTCAAGTCCCGCTATTTCTGCCGCCTCTTTTGTGGCGTTTCTCTGGTTGTTGTTGAAGTACGCTGGCGCTGAGATCACTGCTTTGTCTATATTCTCTCCTAAGTAGGTTTCTGCGTCCCTTTTTGTCTTCTTTATTATCAGGGCAGAAATCTCTTGAGGCGTATACTTGTAACCGTCTATTTCTACTGTGTAATTCGTGCCCATTTTCCTTTTGATCCATCTCACTGTCCTTTCTGGATGGACATAGGCGTATTCCTTTGCATTTTTCCCCACAACTATTTCGCCGCCTTCTTTGAACGCTACAATGGAGGGAAACATTTTTCCGTATAGGGTTGGCCCTTCAGCCGCTGGAATAAGCCTCATTTTTCCATCTTTCATAACGGCGCCAGCGGAGTTTGTGGTTCCAAGATCAATTCCTATTGTTCGTCCCATGGCGATTCCTTTGGAGAGGCTTAGCTGATCTTTTCTTGTATTAGAATGGTTTCTTCGACCTTTGTTTTCTCAAGGGAGCAGAGGCAATGCTCACAGTACTTCGCCAATACTTCATACGCGTTCTTTATTTTCTTAAACTTCTCTTCGGCGAGGGGATCATCGGGATGAAGGTCTGGGTGGTATTTTCGCGCAAGCTGATTGTATACAGAATTTATTTCGGACATGCTTACTTCCTGGCCTAACCCCAGAGTTTTTCTCGCGTCGTCTGCGGTCTTAAAATCGATCTTGTTTATCTCAATCTCCGTGAAATTGTATGGTGGCAAGGGACCGACGCAGAGAAACTTAAGTTTTTTCTCGTACTTTTTCTCCAGTTCTTGTAGTTTGTCGTAAAATTTCTGTTTTTTTTCTTTGTCTACTAGAAAAGAAGCATTCATTAGGGTGTCTTGATCTGTGATTTTGTTTTGTTTGGACCCAATTGGCAGATCCCCTAGAATGCCATGTATGTCCTTCATGTATTCGTTTTTTCTTTCATCCAAAGCTGACTTAACCTTTTTTCCCAGTTCAATTTTGAGGGATTGATTGGCAGTCTTCTTCGCTTTCGCGCTTAATGTTTGTATTTCTTCATTTTCTTTTAAGATGTCCGTTAGGATGGTGTTGTCCCATGAAATCTTGACGTTGATCTGCAGCTTATTATCTATTTTCTCCAGCGTGTTCTTGAACTTCATTCGACCCTGCTTAAGGATGTTGGTTATCTCTGATTCGTTCCCAGCTATGACTCCGAAACCCATAGGGATGATCGTGCGAGTTTCCATAATTTTTCGCAAAGTTTTCTCGTGGGTCATGGCTTCTTCTATTTTGACTTTGTAATCCACTGGGATGTCGCTAACTACCGCCCCAATGTCCGCGTATTGAATGGTATATACCTCGCTGTTGCCCACTCCAATGTTCCCGAAGTTTTCCCTCCTCTCTGTTTCTATTACTCCGTACAGGTACCTTCCAGTTTCCACTCACTTCACGTCCTGTCTCCCTTTTGACCCGCCAATCCCCGCTACAAAAGAATATGGAGGCCAAGGACCAGTGAATCTGACAGCAAATCCTTCTCTCCTGTTAACCTCTTCCAGCAATGTTGTCAACTTTTGAACTCTGTCTTTGCGCACTAAACAGAAGAGGTTTAAAATCATCAGTTTGTCTTGCCATTTTTCTGAAGCTTTTTTATCGGTTAGTTCAAGTCTAACTTCATCTCCAAGCTCTCTGATCTCATTGTACAGTCTTGTGGCGTGGCATTCGATTAGTGCTAGTCTTTTTTCTTGTTGTTTCTTAAGGAGGTAAGCTGCTCCCTTGGTTTTGTTCTCTATCTCCTTTCTTAAATTCTGAATTTCCTCGTTTTCCTCTATTGTTTTTCTGACAAACTCGTTCTCAAGGAAGACTTGAACTTCATACTGTTCTTTTCCTTCAAGCCTTTCTAGTAGCGTCTTAAGTTGGCTGTAGTGCCCGTCAAGCCACTTCTTCACGGCTTCGTCGTCTCCCGCAAAAATGTTGCCGAAGGCTAAGGGGATCACTGTGCCAAATTCCTTGGTAGCCAAGTCAATTACATATTGATGGGTTAAAAGCCACTCTAGTGCTTTTTCCTTATCCTCTGTTTTGTAGAGCTTGACCTCACAGCGATGGACGATCGCGCCCATATCTTTAACGGGCAAAGTGACGACAAAACTATTTTCAACTCCCATATGCCCAAAATCTGTTTCTTTGCCGGAATTTGCTATACAGTAAACGTATCTTCCCTCACGGGTGTTCTTAGTGGACATTTCAATCCTCCAGTCGCAGTTTACGTTTTCCTCACAATGCTTGGAACTAAAGGTTTCAGAAAGATTTCTTGGATCGCGGATTCCATTTCACAAAGTTTTTCCACTTTTCCGTAGAATAACGCACGACCGCCGTCGTACGCCACGTTAAGAACTTTGTCTTCAGCTTTGATTCCCGGCACCAAAACATGGGCTTTCACGTTTGCACTGGTGACCTTGTCCAACGGCACTTCAAACATTTTTTGGTTATCCACTCGGTACACCCAGAACAGCCTTTTGTTTGTTAGGCATAAACGTCCAGGCCTCCAAGTCTCGCCTATTATACTCTGTGCTGGGAACAGATACCATAGCTTCTCTTCTCTGATGATTTCTTCCCCTTTAGGTAGAGGCGTACGTTCGGATGGAATCACGATTCTATTCTCTAGTTCTTTCCCCACTATCATTTTGATCGCTTGCTCAAGTTCTGTGACGTTTGAAACGTGGATGCGGGCAACCTCTCCACAATCGAACTGAAGATAAAGTTCCTCCCTCTCTTTTTTGAAGTGATTTTCTTTTTTTACCATAAGTCCTTCTATCTTGTCTAATGAAACCTCAAAAAGCATTTCAGGAGGCTCCTTCCTCCATAGGAAAAGCCTGTTATTTGTAAGATACAAAAAGCCTGGCTTCCACGTGTTAATGATGCCTTGGCTGCCCCAGATAGATCCAAACGTTCTGATGATTGCTTCCTCACCCATGACCAGTGGCGCCGCCATTCTTCCCGCGAATTCTTTTGTATACCATTCTCTCGTGCTTCTATCCCATGCCTCCATCATCCCATATTCAAGCATAGTCTCCATGCCTGCAATCGCCGCTCTGAGATTCACCCCCAATAGTGGGACGCCTGCAACCGATATGATCAAGTCTGCGTTTAGCACTAGCCCTTTGGTTAATAGTTTGTCTAGAACATCGTTGATGTCACACTCTAAGCGGCTGGGCTCCATTGTCAGATTTCCCCAAGCTTGACGAAGCTAAAGGGTGCCCATGGTCCAGTGAAGCGAACCGCATAACCTTCTTGACTGTTTATTTCGCCGAGCGCATCACCGAGCCTTTTGACCCTTTCCTTGTGGACTAAGCAGGAGAACGCCGCGATTAGTTTCTTGTCTTTGTAGCTTTCGGGCACATGTGAAACCTTTTCCTCAACCTTCACTTCTTCTACATGTTCCTTTATCTTTGAGGCGAACTCCCCTGCAAGCTTGACCCGCATCACATTATGGGCACCCTTTACTTGTAGCTCAAACTTTCGCTGAAGCAGGTACGCCGCTCGCTTGGGCATCTTTTCGATTTTCTCCTTCAGCTCCCTTAAGCCCTGATTTTCACCTACGATTTTGTCCGTTAACTTGTTTTGGTCGCAGAAAATCTGCACCGTATACTCCGCTTTGTCCCTGAATCTCTCGAGCTCTTGTTTGAGCTTCTCGTAGCCTTTGCTTAGCCTGTCTTTGACGGTGTCATCATCGCCTTTAACGATGGCGTCAAAGGAAAACGGCAAGACCGTGCCGAAACGTTCTGAGGCTTTATCAATTACATTGTTATGGCTGAGAATCCACTCTTTGACTTTGTTTTCGTTCCTAGACTCGTATGGCTGGGCTTGGCAGGCATGTACGACTCCCGCGATATCTTTATGGGAGACCGTGTAGACCTCTGCGTGTTCTATCCCTATGTTACCTAGGCTCATCTCGCCTGCACGGTTGGCGATGCAGTAAACGTATCTTCCTTGTGTAACCTCGGTTTCTCGGGCTAACCCTGCCTCGCTCATGCTTTCTTCAGCTCCTTCTCCCACCTTTCCGGGTTCAGGAATATGTCAGCCACCTCGGTGAGCCCGTCATTAACAGATTTGACAACATCTTCGAGGTCGTTTTCCTTCTTTATGTGTTCAAGCGCCTCATCGAGGTCTGCTAACGCCTCGCTGAGCCTTGCTTCTTCATCGGCACTTAGCTTGCCGCTCTCAATTCGCCTTAGGGCTTGCCTTTCGAGTGCCTCCTTTATTATCTCAACCAGAGCAACCACGAGACCTAACAAACCTTGTTTGAGGTTGTCTTCATCAATGCTTATTACGATGTCTTCTCACCTGACTTTGTTCAGTGTGACTTCTAAAACGCCGTTGTTGATGGTCCTTCTTACTTCGCTTTTGACTGAGCAGAAGAGGGGAACCTTTTGGTAGTATTTTTTCCCGGATATTATGAGAAAATTTTCTTTCACTTCGACTTTAACG
>JALHSY010000122.1 GCA_022865455.1 Candidatus Bathyarchaeota archaeon | reverse complement strand
GTTAAATGGGATAGTGAAACATTAAATTTATTAACGTTGCTGTCAATGCATTAACGTTAAAGGCGACTGGAAAATGTCATTTGCGTCTAAACTCAAAATGGAAAGCGTTGGAATGATGTTGACGCTCATTTTCTACCTGATCGTGGGAATAATCTCCTTCGCCGTGCTTGTGATCGTGTATTCTCCGCCTAGCATCGGCATAATCGGCATATTCAGCCTCGTAACCGCCTACGGGCTGTTTAGGAAGAGAAGCTGGACAATCTGGTTCGTTGTCGTGCTGTTCCTCACTGCGACAGTATTCGCAACGTACACACTCTACTATTCTATTCTCCGGCAAGACCTGCTCTTCACGGTCGGGGCTCTTGCCTATCTCATACTAACATGGGTTTTCACTGCGTACGCGGCTTCGAAAAGAAAAACGTTGGAAACCTAAGGCAAGCCTTCTTCAAGATTTCTGAAAAGCCGCACCTTGACCTCTTTGTCAGCGTCAACAAACTGCACGTTTTCACCAATTTCAACAAAGCCATCCGCGTCTGCGAGTGTTGTTATGGCTCCAGAAAGCCCTGTTGGAACAGGCTCAGCAACCAGCCGATTTGCCTTATCCCGCTTTAGCTTGACTGTGATGAAGGTTCGCCTACCTTTCGCTGAAAACATTCTCATAGCCGCAAAAGCCTTCACTTCTGCAGCCTCATGCGCTCCTCTTCCACTCATGAGACGAATTATCGGACTTGCAAGCAAGTGAAAAATCAACAGCGCAGAAGCCGGATGGCCGGGAAGCGAAAAAAGGAGCTTCCCATCTACCACGGCCACTGTTGTTGGTTTCCCAGGTTTGACGGCGATTCCCGAAACGATGACTCCGGGTTCTCCAAGCGAGTCTACTGTCTGCGGTATGATGTCCTTCGGGCCTACAGAGACACCGCCAGAAGTCACAACCACATCCGCACACGCCAAAGCACGCTTCAACGCTTTCTCCAATTCTGCTTTGTCGTCTGGAACGACACCCAAATAGACCGGTTTCGCACCGCTTTCTGATACTGCTGCGCTTAGGCTGTAGGCGTTTATGTCGTAGATTCTTCCAGATGCAAGTTTTCCTCCTGGTTCGGTCACTTCGGCGCCGGTTGAGAGAACGGCTACGCGGGGTGTCAAGTGAACTTTCACTTTCGCCGTGCCTATTGCTGCGAGAACGCCGATTTCTCTTGAACCCAACGACCTGCCTGCTCTCAGTACTGTTTCGCCTTTCCTGATGTCTGCTCCTGCTTTCATGACGTTTTCGTCTTTCGCTACTGCGCCGTAAATGTAGAGGTCGTCGTCCTCTCGCTTTGTGTTCTCACTCATAACAGCAGCGTCTGCGCCTTCAGGCATCGGTGCTCCTGTTACAATTTCAGCGGCTGACCCATGGGTAACTGTTGTGCTGGGCTCTTCACCAGCATTGACTCTTCCGCAAACCTTCAGCCACACAGGCCTCTTTTCATCTGCTCCAAAAGTGTCTGCAGCCTTCACTGCGTACCCATCAACAGTTGAGCGGTTAAAAGGAGGAATGTCCAGAGTAGCGACCACATCTTCTCCGAGAACACGGTTGTGGGCTTCCAAGAGCGGGACTTCCTCAATGCCCAAGGGCTTGGGTCTGAAATGTCGGCGGATGACCTTTTCTGCTTCGTCAAGCGTGAGCAGCTTCCTAAACATCCTCATCAACCACTCTTAGTGTGTCAAACAACTGAACCGAGACGTGCTCACCTTCTTCCAGGCCCTCCCGATTCTCAGGCACGACAACGTATCCGTTGGCTCTTGTCATCGTTGAAATCATGCTTGAACCTCTGGCACTTATTGGTTCAGCAACAAATTCGCCATTTTGCTGACACACACAGACGCGGACAAAATTTTTCCTTCCAAGAGCAGTCGTGATTCTTCTGTTCACCTTAGCTTGTACAGTCGGCCTGAGCTCAGGTTTCAGCCCAAGCATTCTGCAAATCAACGGTCTGCAGAAGACCTCAAACCCTATCATCGCCGCGACAGGATTGCCAGGAAGAATGACTATCGGCTTTCCCCTAGCCACGGCAAGAGCTGTCGGCATGCCTGGCCTCATAGCGACACCGTGAACGATGACGCCTGGTTTTCCGATGCTGTTGGCAGCTTCTGGAACGAGATCTGTGCCCCCGACGCTTGTCCCGCCTGAAGTTACAACTGCGTCTGCCTTTTCGAGCCCAAGTTTCAGTTTCGCTGAAATCTCGTGAACATCATCTTTCGCAATGCCCAAATCCAACGGTTCGGCACCGATCTCACGGCACAACATTGAGAGAACAAGCCTGTTAACGTCGAAAACCTGATTCTCTCGCAGTTTGCTCCCCACTTTCGCAAGTTCATTTCCAGTCGCTAATATGGCCACTTT
>JALHSY010000013.1 GCA_022865455.1 Candidatus Bathyarchaeota archaeon | reverse complement strand
TTTTGCTCTTCGCGCTACCCTCGCCTGGGACTGCGTCCCTGCGAGTCTTCCAAAGCGGACACTTTGTGCAAACTGTCACCTCAGAAGCAACTACAGCCAAGAGCTCCTTCCTAATCAAACCCAGATCCTCCTGTCAACATTCCTCTCGTTCCGTGCCCTTATAAATCTCATATTTGCGGTCTAGAAGCCACTTGTTGCAGAAGACTCTGCAAGCCTCACAAGTGTAGGTTCTGAAGGCAAGTTCAATCTATATATAGATTGAACCTTTGTTTGAATTCAAACGCGCGATTTGCTGCGGGCTTTATTTGTCGCCTTTCCGTTCTTTTCAATCAAGTATCTGCTTCCTGCCTTGTGAATTTGCCGTTGCTTCTTTGACTGTGGAATCTCTCCAATGCTGTCAGCGCTTTCAGGGTGATCCATTTGCTTGGTTTTCCTTTCTGTTCGATGCTGACTTGAAAGCGTCCTTTGAAGGTGTTTTCTAGTTTCCATCTGCCTTGGTGGTCCTGTTTTGAGATTGCCAGATCTATAGCTTCTTGCATTCGCGGGTCTTTGTACCCCAGCTTGGTCAATATTCCTAGGATTTCAAGGGCGTCCGTGTTCCACATCAGCGGGAAGCCGAACTGCAGCCATTCGGGTTTGGACATCCGATTTAGGTCGTGGCTTCTTTTGTAGATGTGGTGTTTGAGAATGTGTTCAGCTCCTTTCTCGATCGTATTCTTCACAGATCTCGTTCTCTTTTCTGCGGGAATCTCAGCAAGCGCCTTCAAAGCTTTGACCACACCCATGTGGCAAGCGTGTCTTCCCCAACATTTTTCCCGTTTGTCGTAAGGCCAGCCTTTCGCCGCCTCATCTATCCCGTCGTCGAATCGTTGATATTTCGTTATCCAATTGATTCCGTGTTGGACTCTCGGGTCTTCAAGATATCCGAGCCTGATCAAGCTCCAAACCATGTTGCCTGTCAACATGGCAAGACCTTATTGTGGTCGCCTCCGCCGCCGCTTGCGCTGAAATAGGAGAAACCGCCGCTTTCGCGGTCCTGAGAGTTGTTGAGAATGAACTCGCAGGTCCTTTTGACGCGTTCGTCGTTTCCGTCTGCTCCAAGTTCAGCCAAGATTATGAACTGCCACACTGTCCCCTTGTACTTGGTCTTAATGTAGAAGTTCTCAGGGCTCTCCCAGTAACCTCCGCTTCTTTGCTTGGCCAAGATCTTCGACACCGCACCTGTCTTCATAACGGCGTCTTTTGCCTGCTTTATTGACTGATCGGTTTCAGGCTTCTTCAGCAGGTTCGTCAAAGCGAAATATCGCACTGAAGGGTTGTCCGCTTCCAGCAACCACCCCAGCGGGTCTGCTTTCAGCACTGTTGTCCACTTTCCCAGGCTTTTGACGAGCGGAATTGTTTTGCGGATGGTTGCCGGGTTCATGATTCTAGAGGAATGACAGTATGGGCTTAAACTCTTTTCTGGATGGTGTTGTCTGCCTTCTTGATTAGGTTGAGAGCACTCACGTTCGGGAAAATGAGGATGTTCAAAAAAGCTGGAGATGGAAAAAAGAGCTTTGGCCTATTTCTTTTCCAATTGTCTTTTGAGCTCGTCGTATGTTGCCTTAATGTCTTCCACCGAAGCCTCGTCTTCAAGGGTTGAAACGTCGCCGAGAGCTGCGCCTGCAAGTACGGCTTTGAGCAGTCTTCGCATGATTTTTCCACTGCGCGTCTTCGGCAGCTTGTTGACTATTACAATTGCGTCGGGCGTTGCTATTGGGCCGATGGTTGCTCTTACGTGCTGTACAAGCTGCTGTCGCAGTTCTTCTGATGGTGAAAAACCGCTTCTCAATGTTACGAAGGCCACTGGCACTTCGCCTTTGATAGCGTCTTCCTTACCCATTACCGCGGCTTCTGAAACTGCAGGGTGAGAAACAAGTGCGCTTTCAAGCTCAACTGTGCCTATTCTGTGTCCGGCCACCTTCAAGACTTCATCTGCTCTGCCAAGCAGCCAGAAGTACCCGTCTGGGTCTCTGACCGCATAGTCGCCTGTGTAGTAGATGTTCGGCCATCTTCCAAAGTACGTTTGCTTATATCTTTCTGGGTCCTTCCACAAGGTTTCAAGCATGCCTGGCCATGGAGTCTTGACCACCAAGAAGCCTTTGACGCCAGTTGGCGTCGGCTGTCCCTTCTCGTCGCAGACTTCTGCGTAGATGCTTGGCAACGGGTTTGTTGCTGAACCTGGCTTAAGCGGGACGAGTTCTATGCCTGGCAGTGGGGCTATCATGAATCCGCCTGTTTCAGTCTGCCACCAAGTGTCTATGATTGACAGCTTGTTCTTCCCCATTACACGATCATACCATTTCCAAGCTTCAGGGTTGATGGGTTCTCCAACCGTTCCCAAAAGCCTCAAAGTGCTTAAGTCGTGTTTGTTCACCCATTCTTCGCCGAATTTCATGAACATTCTGATCGCTGTCGGCGTTGTGTACAAGATTGTGACTCCGTGTCTTTCAATCATCTCCCACCATCTGTCCTGTGCCGGGTAGTCTGGAGTGCCTTCAAAGATGAACGAAGTTATTCCCAGCGCCAAGGGCGCGTAGACATTGTATGTGTGTCCAGTGATCCAGCCTATGTCGGCTGTGCACCACCAGATGTCTTTTTCGTTCGGGTCGAAACCCCATTTGAGTGTCCAGTATCCCCACACTAGGTAGCCGCCTATGCCGTGTAGGACTCCTTTTGGTTTGCCCGTTGTTCCCGAAGTGTAGAGTATGAACAGCGGTTCTGTTGCTTCCATGGGTTCTGGCGGAACGTAAGCGTTTGGTTCAACCTTGGCCAAGGCTTCGTGATAATAGTAGTCTCGTCCTTCCTTCATTGGCACGGTTTGTCCAGTCCTCTTGACGACTATCACTTTCTCCACGCTTGGGGTGGCTGCTACTGCGCGGTCTGCTGTGTCTTTCAGTGTGACTGTTTTTCCCCGTCTGTAGGCTCCGTCCGCGGTCACGACGATTTTTGCGCCTGAATCGTTTATTCTGCCCGCGAGTGCTTCAGCGCTGAAGCCTGAGAAGACAACCGTGTGGACTCCGCCTACTCGTGCAGTTGCCAGTAGCGTGATCGGCAGCTCTGGAATCATCGGTAAGTAGACAGCTACTCTGTCCCCTTTCTTGAGTCCGAAGTTCTTGAAGACCTTTGCAAGCTTGTTCACTTCTCGGTAAAGCTGGTAGTAAGTGTAAGTTCTTACTTCGCCGTTTTCGCCTTCCCAAATGTACGCAAGCATGTTCTTTCTCGGCGTGTCCAGGTGTCTGTCCAACGCGTTGTGGCATATGTTGAGCACGCCGCCCGGGAACCACTTGTAGAATGGCGGGTTTGAATCATCCAGTACCTTGTCCCATGTTCTGAACCAGTCTATTGCCTTTGCTTTTTCAGCCCAGTATTCCTGTGGGTTTTTTATCGATTTCTCCCATTCCTCTTTAAGGATTCTTCCAGGAAGTATTTTGTCATTGAATGGCAAGCTTGCTTCTGACATCTTTTAACCTTCTGTGAATTTGTGGAAAAGCGTCCTTCCGAAAATATAAACCTTCTTAGCGAAAAATAAAAAGAGTGAAGGCAATTAGTGGCTTACTGGGCATATTGGGAGCACTGTTTTTCCGTGGGCTTCGTTCAGCACTTCTGCTATGGCAAGGTAGACGGCGCTGAATCCGCAAACTATTCCTTCAAGCCCAATCACTCGTGTGAACAGTTCCAAGTCTGCAGTTGTTATTGAAGTGTACGCGAGAACTGCTGATTTTGCTGCAAGCAGGAAGAACAGTATTGCTAGGCTCATGAATACGAATTGCAGTGCACGGTTGGTTTTCAGTGTTCCGAAGAACATCAGTAGGGTGAACAGTCCCCACATCAAGAAGTACGCCATGAGAGCCTCTTGACTTACAAGCCAAGGTGTGCTGTACCCGCTTATTGCAGGGGCGTAGGAAGAGAATGGCCAGATTCCGTTGGATGCAACTGTTCCCGCTCCAAGCCAGTTGAGAGCTACAAAAGATAGCCAGAACAGTCCGTACGAAGTGAATGCTGTGGTGCCAAAGGTGTTGCCCTTCTTGTATTCGAGTATGCCGGCGATAATCTGTGCTAGACCTCCGTAGAATATGCCCATTCCTAGTATCATGCCGTCAATTGGGCCTAGTCGAGCGTTGTGAGCAAAGTTCAGGAGGACAGTTGTCATTCCGAAGCCTAACAGTCCAAGTGGTGCTGGGTTTGCTGTCTTTTCACTCATTTCAATTTCATCCTTTCATTCTTTGACGTTAGACGCTTTCTTCATTTTGCTCTGAATTTAAGTCTTTCTAGGCTATTCCTTCCTTCTTTTTGTCGCAATGTACTTGCCTGTTTCCAGCGCGCCGAAGGTTATTGCGGTGAAAAGTATTGCGAACGCCCAGTCGATCGGTTCAGGTGAGGTAACACCAAAGACCGTTTGAATTCCAGGAGTGTAAAGTACTAGGAGTTGAAGGCCGAATGATGAAAGTATTGCATACCATAGGAATCTGTTCTTGAATAGGCCTACTTTGAACACCGAGTATCTTAATGAACGTGCAGATATCGCATTAGCCAACTCCATCAAGATCATGGCTGTCAGCAACTGTGTTCTTGCTTCAATTAGTTGGGCTGCGCTTTCCCACGGTCTGTAGAAGAAATACCCAAACAGGAGCAAACCTGCCATTAGTATCGGCACCATTGTCAGATAGATTTTAACGTCACGCGTAAATATGCTTTCATTCGGATCCCTCGGTTTCTTCTCCATCAGGTCAGGATCGCCAGGGTCAACACCTAAGGCAATGGCTGGCAAGCCATCAGTCGTCAAGTTAACCCATAGCAGTTGTATGGCCGTCAGTGCCACTACTGAACCAGTTTCAACCTCATTTGTGCCTGCAAGGTATGGTACGCCTATCATCGCTATGAACATCACGAGGATTTCCATGATATTGCAACGCAACAGGTACGTCAAGTATTTCTTAATATTGCCGTATATTTCACGTCCCTCTTTGACAGCCTTAACGATTGACGCAAAGTTGTCATCAGTCAAAACCATGTCTGATGCTTCTTTGGTCACCTCTGTGCCTGTGATTCCCATCGAAACGCCTATGTCCGCCATTTTGAGTGCTGGTGCGTCATTCACACCGTCGCCTGTCATTGCAACAACATGTTGTTTCGACTTCCAAGCCTTGACTATCCTCATTTTGTGCTCAGGCGACACTCGAGCATAGATTACAACATTTTCCACCATTTCATTGAGCTGATCGTCGCTTATCTTGTCCATTTCTTCGCCAGTCAACACTTTGCCTTCTAAGTCGTTTTCACCTAGCAAGTTCAGTTCCTTAGCCACAGCAACTGCCGTCAGCCTGTGGTCGCCTGTCACCATGACCACTCTGATTCCGGCTTTCTTGCAGAGGTAAATGGCCTCTTTGACTTCTTCTCGCGGAGGGTCAATCATTCCCATTACTCCAACGAAAATCATGTCTTTCTCAATCTTGTCATCAAAAGCCGTCACTGACTCTGGCAGTTCCCTGAATGCGAAGCCCAAGTTCCTCAATGCCTGCATTGCCATGGCTTCCATGACCTTGAGCATCTCCGTCTTGTCTTCTGCGGTTATCTTTCGTACCTTGCCATCTGCATAGATTTTTGTGCACTTGTCAAAGATTAATTCTGGGGCACCTTTCATGAATGCAATTTTCTTCTGGCCAGAAACAAGATGAACCGTAGTCATTCGCTTCCTTTCCGAAGAGAACGGAATCTCGCCTATGCGCGGGGCGTCCCGTTCAAGCTCCTCCTTCCACAGTCCTGCTTTCGCAGCGGTGACGACTAGCGCTCCTTCTGTAGGATCGCCCTTGATTACCCACCTTTCGGTTTCTGTTTCTTCTTCCAGTTTAGAATCGTTACACAGCACTGCAATCTTCAGTAGCGTGCGAAGGGTCTCGTCGTTTGGCTCAACCTTCTTGCCTTCCAGCAGGAAGTCTCCCTCAGGCTCGTATCCGACTCCTGAGACCTTGATAGTCTGATCGCTCACGTAGATTCTCTGAACAGTCATTTCTCCCTTAGTCATTGTTCCCGTCTTGTCGGAGCATATGACGCTTGTGCATCCTAACGTTTCAACGGCTGGGAGTCTTCTGACTATGGCGTTCACTTTAGCCATTCGATACATGCCTATAGCAAGCGCGCCTGTGACAATCGCAGGTAATGCCTCTGGAACTGCTGCAACAGCCAAGCTTATTCCCCAGAGAATCATGTCAAGGATGTTGCGCCCTTCGATGATTCCGATGAAGGCTACCCCCAAGCAAACAGCTATAGACAATATTCCTATCAATTTTCCAACAGACGCCATTCTCTTTTCAAGCGGGGTCTCCTCCTCTTTTGTGACCTGAACCATCTTTGCAATCTTGCCGAACTCGGTGGTCATCCCCGTTGAAGTAACGACAGCCTTGCCGCGTCCATAAACGACAACAGTCCCAGTGAAGACCATGTCTCGCCTATCGTTAATCGGCGTTTCCTCCGGAAGCGGTGCCACATCCTTGGTCAC
>JALHSY010000012.1 GCA_022865455.1 Candidatus Bathyarchaeota archaeon | reverse complement strand
TCACCGGCCGTTTAGGGGAAATCAAGAGGGTTATTCTTGTCTGGGTTTGAGAGGTTTGTCAAGGGCGTGGGCATTGACCCTCTCGTTGCTAGGAAGGCGATTCCGAAGCATAAGAATATTCTTTCTGAAGAGCTTCTGATTTCGGTTGTTCTGAATGCCACTGAGGATGAGATGACTTGGCTGGATGCTGATCATTTCATTATTGAAGTTAGGAGGCGCAAGGGTGGCGGATATGTTGCGGTTCTTATTTGGGTTCATGATCAACGATGGAGGTATTACGTTTACAGGGTTCACGTCATGGCGTCTCGTGGGAGAAGCAAGCTTTAAGTGCTGGTGAGATAATATTATCCGAATGGTGAGTGTGTGAATCTCCAAGAGACTGTCAAGGAAACGCGAAAGAAGCAGGCAGAACAGACTGATGAAGCTTTGCTCGTCTTTATACGTGAAAGACCTGGCGCCTTGTCTTTGTATCAGATTGCTCAGGAAATGGACTGGTCTATTGGCCGTGTCCAGAAGAGCGTCGAGAGGCTGTCAAAGAATGGTTTGGTTTCCTATAAGCGTGCCTTCTTAGGTGGCAGGTCTTTGAAGCTTATTGTTCCAACGAGGACTCAAGAAAAGCATAGTCAGCAGCCTGCCGTTGATCTACCAACGCCATTTGAACGCACTATCACCATTCCTACTGAGCTCGTGAGTAGTGACTGTTGGAGTGATCATGCGTTCCTCTATGCCCTAGATAGATTGACTCTTGGCATATCAGCTGATCGTGAGAGAAGGTGGCAGGAAAGCTCCCTTCTGGAAGCCAAGGTTCAGTTAAGAAGAGTGGAGAAGACAACCATTGTGGAGCTACCTGAAAACGTCTATCATTTCTACCTATTGAACGTGAACGACTATGACATCTCTACCTTCGCTAAGGGGGACAAAATTCTCGTAACAGTCGGTAGGATTCGATCAGCGGAAAAATCCAACCGTGAATCATAGAACTTAATAACCATCACACCACTTTGAAAGATGTCTCCCGCGTAAGCCCCCTCTTCTTTGTGTTGCATATCTCGTGAACCGATTTCATAGCGCGCGGGTGACATGCGGTTCAGTTTCTACATTCAACGCAAACACATTGCAAGAAAAGTGGGCGATCCGAGACTTCTACAAATACACTTCCACACGTTCAGACATTGGAAGGGAACAATGGAATATCATAAAACAAAAGACCCATTCTATGCCAACGAAATCAGGCCACAAAATTATCCAAAGCACTAAAGTTTTTTTTATATTCATATTGATCGAGCGCTCTTCCAAATACGCCGCCAGATGAATTTCATGTTAGGGTTGCGAAAACACTGGAGGAAATCACCCAACCATTAGAAGCCGGCTTTGAACATGTCCTTCAGGAGGACGATCTCGCCTACTTCAGAAAACGGAAATGACAGAGGTTTAATGCATGCAATGAAAAACTATGGGATTATTTTGCATCCGGCAATGATGGAGACGTCTCCCGAATTTTCCCGCAAAGCCCCCTTTTTCTATTTTGGAGATTATTCTTTTAGAAAACGCAAAAGAAATTGTAACTTATGAGGCAGAAACTATTACTTATGGACCAAAAAGCCTTAGATTGGAGATGTCTCCCGCAATTCCCATCTTTTTCTGTTGTCCTCCATCGGAAACTTTGTGTAAATCCTATCTGCACGTGCATGTGGATATGTTCCAAGGCAACCCTCCTTTTTTCATTGCTCTAATGGGCTCCTCAAGAAAGGGGGACGTTGCCTTATTTGCGTGCACTTAATTCCTTTGAATAAGCTTCCTGACCAATGTATTCTTTGGGAACGTGAATGGCGAATTTGCAGATTGGATCGCCTTTTAATACGGTCTGTAAGACGTCTGCTTTGACGTTCTGGCCAAAGATGACGTCCCATAAACGTTTCTCGAATCCTGCGCTACAATAGCAGAAATTGGGCGAAATCTTTAGGTCTGACTTTATGGCTTCGCGTACCCACGCACAGTGGCAGGCATAATATCGCTTCTTCTTGGGGTCTTTCTCGCGCAAATACTTCTTAGCCATGTAGGGAATCTTTGTGACGTATATTCTGTCTTCTTTTCTCACGCCTACTTGGCAGGTCGGAGTTTTTCTAACGTAGTCAAGAACCTCTTTGGTGATTTCCTGAGTGAAGTACAGTGTTTTTTCTTTCATGTGCTTCTCGAGCTCTTCAACATATTCATCGTGCTTTTTTCTGAGGAAGTCGTCTATGCCCTTAGATTCCAAGAACTTCTTCTGCTCAGGCAAATATTGCTCTTTAGGACCGGCATGAGGTCCGCTTGAAAGGATTTCTCTGCACTTACTTGCACCCAATTCTGCTTCGAGATTATCCATGAACTTTTTAGTGATTTTTGGTCTATCCTTTGGGAGTGTGCCCAGAGGGGGCAGCTTGATCCCCTCGAAAATCGCCTTGTGCTTGGTGTTACCCACTGTCTGTTTGATTGTATTTGAGAGGTTCTCCAAGACGTCACTACCGTCAAGAAGCTCCAGCAGAGGGACAATTATTTCCTTATTATTTATGAAACGGGCGTATCTGACGAGGGAGAGCAGGTTATCCCACGTGTTCCTATTCTCCTCCATCACGTGTTTGACGAATGTGTGCAGATTGGCAGAAGTGGCGTGGGTTATACTCCTGTTTTGGCACTTTGTTCTCAAAAAAGTTTCGAATTCTTTAACGATCTTGACGTGTGCTTGTATTGTCTTTTCACTCAGCTTTCTTTCAAGACAGTAGTTTCTGAACCCTTCTTCATCCAAGATTTCAGTCTTCCTTTTAGCAGCAATACTCAGCTCAATATTTAATTCTTGCCGCGGTCATTTGTAGCTGTTTTTCGCAGGAGAATATCGTTCAACCACCTCCCAAACGGCAACATTCGCAACTCGCTTTTCTCTGGTGATGCGGAGGATGGGGTTTGCACCCCAAACAACTGGCGATAGCTCCCGATGTCCCCTCAAAAAGTTGGCTCTATGCAGCTTCTGATACACCGACCGAAGTAGAGGGTAATCTTTCAGATAAGTGCTGTTCTCCCTGTCGTCTGCCAGCGCGCGCTAAGGATTTTTGCGCGGCGAAATGCTAAATACCGTCGATCAAGTTGTAGTGCGAGAGTGATATACGTGTCTTATGAGTCAAGTCCAGAACGTTGGGTGAAGCTTCAAGATGCTCCTCCTATACCGAATCTGAGATTTCGACATTTTAGAGGCGAATCCGATTACCCGCTTATGGTAGCTGTTACTGAAGGAATGAAAGAAGCAGATCAGTTGGAGTTGACGATTTCTGTTGAGGACATCGCACGCGAGTTCAGATATCTAGAACACTGTGATCCATACCGAGACTTCCTTTTCGCCGAAGTAGACGACAAGGTTGTCGGTTATACTCGAATATGGTGGAGCAAAGACCCGTCTGGCCTTCATCTTTACAATCATTTTGCCGATCTTCTTCCTGAGTGGAGAGGAAAGGGAATACGCAATGCGATGCTCAGATACAATGAACAGAAACT
>JALHSY010000121.1 GCA_022865455.1 Candidatus Bathyarchaeota archaeon | reverse complement strand
GGGGCTTCTGAAGACTCATCAGGGTGTTCTTGTGGCTAAAGGGAAGAAGATTGTCGGGATAATCACTCGCTCTGACCTTTTGAAGGCGATATGCGAACCTATTTAGGAACAACCTGTACTACAAAGCAATGGTGAAAGCTTGTCTATCAGGATTAAGGAGGTTGACGAAAGCCTCCTTGACGACGAGATTCACTTGTGTCGCGCGCGCAAGGCCTGTTTCAACGTTGTGATGTTTGTATGGCGTTTCTTGACATGTGTCAATCCTTGAAAGAACTGATTTTATCCAGATGCACATTGATGTCTTCATGGGAACAATGATGAGCACGGGAAGCAAGGCCGCGAAAGTCACGTTGCTGGAACTCCCTGAGAGCAAAAGAAGTCACGTGATCAGACAAGCAAAGGAGAAGCTTCGGCAAAGAGTTTTAGAAGACAAGGTGTGGCAATGGCTGCTTGGGCTGGACAACTTGACAATTAATGGAACTGTCGTCTGGCAAGAATATCGCCCGCCGCGCAGGGTTCAGAGGAGAAAAAAGAAGAAAAGATAGGACGTTAACGAGCTGACGTGTCTTCTTCCATGATTCCGAAGATGTTTCCCTCGGTATCCGCGCAATATGCCATGTAGCCTGCTCCAGGAACAGCCATCTTCTTCTGCACAGCTTTTCCGCCGGCCTCCACGATTTTTTTGAGGAATTTGTCGACTGAAGGAACGTCTATCGTGTTGTATATGGTTCCCTTGCCCATATGATGCATAATGGCCCCGTTAGTGCTTGGTTGCTTGTCTTCGCCTGTTGTGACGAGCCAACAGTCAAAGGGGCCTTCCCATTTCTTCATTTTCCAGTCAAACACTTTTCTGTAGAATGTCACAGCTTGCTCGGGATTGTCTGCGTTAATTTCGAAGTGGATGACTCTTGGCACTACAAACACTTTCTTAGCTGATTTGTCGTGGGCCCTTTGTTAACTCTTGCGAACGCTGCATAGGGTTTCACTGTTTCACATGATCAGAATCCCGCGCTTATGGGGTTGCGAGGCTTCATCAACTCCCTCAAGACTATTGTGGCGTATGAGCTGCGATGCAACGTGAAGCTCACTTTGACTTTGCACTCTGGCGAGTCGTTTGAATCGGTTGAGATTTCCTCTAGTGAGAAATCATTTAACGGAGTAAGAGCGGTTCGCAGTTCTCCCCGCAAGCTTATCTCAGGCATGATGGGAATGCGGAAATTTTCTGGTCTGATCCTCTCTTCGCAGAGGATTTGCTTTTCAATTTCTCCTTGAGCATCTTGTGAAAGATGCTGCTTGTATCCAACGAGTGGCATGGCTAGCCGCATTCTTCCGTCTTGAAATGCCTTGTTGAATTCGGCAAGCGTTTCGGCACTTGTCATTCTGTACATCGGCAACATTGGCAACCCAGAGTGCTGTACGTTCACTGCATAGTCGCCGACCACAGTACTATTCAAAGGAAGACCGTTCTCGATTCTCTTGCTCAGGAACTTGTTGAAAAGGTAAGACTGGTAAGCTTGAGGAAAAAGCTCGATCAGTTTCGGTGGTAATCTTCTGAAGGCTCCTACGAAGTCGCCTGAAGCCTTGGCCAAATGCCTGAGCATTAACCGTTCATAACGCAGCTGTTTCGGGAAACCTTCCAAAGCTCGTTTGAAATCCCGCGAGGTTTGCAGTTCTTCACGGGCCTGTCGAGACGCTGGATGCTCATGAGGGCTTGGCTTGGCCAGAAACAACATTGCCGCTTTCCTGAAATTGCCTTGAATGATAGCCTTGCCAACCAAATGCGTTATCGGACGAGTCGTACCGAAGCGTTGGTGGCCGAAAAAGTTCGGAACGCCCCCTAAGGTCTCGAGTTCTCTGATAACCCTTGCTATCCCTGCTTTTACAGTTGATTTTGGGTGTTTTATAGCTCTGACGGTTACCTGAAAGTGGTTTCCCAACAGATAGAAGGATGAAAGTTTGTTCCGAGCATATCCTATTGGATGAACGCTCATGTCTTTAACGTGAATCTGGCCGACGTCTCGGATGGACACGTTTTCAATGGTAATGTGTTGGGCAGTAAGAGCCCTCGCATCCTTTATCCCCGCAATATGAATCTGCCATGTGCCTATGCCGAGCTGGTCGGCGACAGCCTTCACGGCTGAGAAGGTATCCCAATTCCGCTTAACCAAGACGCACAGCAAGTAACGATTCAGCTCAGGTGACGAACCCAATACCATGCGTTCGACATTGCTTGCAGACGGGTTTACTTCTGCTTTTGAACCGTCAACGAGCACTTCCTCAACTATGAAATCCTCAACATTCGACCGAATGGTTCCGCCAATGACTGGAGAGCACGTGGCGTAGGTCTCAATGCCGATGAATTTCTCCAACTTGGGCACAAACAAGGTGCCACGCCTTTTTAGAGAAGAGGAAGCATGTCTGTCAGCTTACCCACTTTTTCTGATGGAGCGGGACCGATGCCCAAGCAGGTTACCGTGTTGGGAGGAATTTCAGTCAGACCTCTGTCAATGATCAATGCGCAAGGGAACCCCAGTTCCTTCGCCTCTTTTTCCAGCTCCAGCAATTCCTTCTCGGTTTTCACTTTGACCGCTATTTTCCGCTGCCCTTCGTCGATCCATGCCTGCCACCATTCCCTTCGATGCTTTCGGGCCTCTTCAGCGGCGGAAACCGCCGCGTGCCCAGCCTGAACCGCAGCTTTACCCTTACTCAGCTTAAGGTCAGAACGAAAGGCGACTACCTGTTTGTAACGAAACTCGGACATGTCTCTTCCCAACTGCTCCTATTCAGTCTGTTGTTTGAAGATTTTAAAGATTAATAGAAAACTACTGTATATTTTAGTCATCCATGATGCTTAAATGGCATTTAAGTTACTTAACTAAGTTTCATCTGACTTTATCTCTTTCAGCACTATCTTAGGTGGCTTAGCTTCCTTCAATACGATTTTCATTTCTCTTGTTTCCGCATATTCGTTAATTGAGGCTTGTTTTGTTCCGTCATCTACTGGATTGATTGTTTTGGAACGCTTTTTCCTGGGCATAGGCATCAAGGAATATTAGTCACAAACGGAATTAAAAAGTTTTGTATGGATTATTTGGATTCTGCTTCTTTAATGCTTTCTATGATTACTTAAAAGTTAGTTCATTAGTCAGAACATCCAAGTTCGGTAATGGAAAATGCGGGTTATGAAATTCTGACTGATAGATATAGCATTAGTCACTGCCTTTCCAAAACACCTTGATTTTTATTCTAATCTTTTGGGTCTGAGTGAATTTTTGGGTTAAAATACAAAAAACACCCAAAGATAGATATACTCGTGGATTCCTGTGGGCGCGTGCGGATTTCAGTAGGTCTTTCCTATAGAAACAATCGTCCTTTTCATTAATCTTGTTTTCCTCTTCTTAAAATGCTAGTACGAATTTTCGTGGCTATTATATATTATAGACAAAAATAAAATGAGGTAGTAAGGAAGTGACAGCAGAAAAAAGCGAAACGCTGGTTAGGACGGAAAAAGGAATTTGTGTCCTAAGAGATGGAGAATATGTTCCACTAACAAAAGAGGAACTTCAACAACTAATTGATGAAAAGGAAACAACGCCTAAAGCAGAAAAAATCGAGATAAGTGATACACCAGTTGTTGAAAAAGGTGTTTTCGGTCTTCCGTGTATCACACCTGCAAGAGGCAGTAAATGGGACAAGTTGGAAAGAAACAGAAATCTCAGAAAGGCGATAATAAGTCTACTTAACAAAACACGAAAACCAATGTGTGTTGAAGAAGTGTCAGAAGAAACAGAATGTGCTTGGGTTACAGCTAGGCAGATTCTGACTGATTTGGCACTTGAAGGGAAGGTTAAGTTTTTCGTTACAAGAGACGGGTATGGTAGGCTATATCAAATCAACGAAGAATGGCTCAACGTCAAAGCCGCAGAAAAGGAGACAGAATAGTATGTTGAAATGTGTCTTATGTGGCAAAGAAACCACCGATAAAGAAGCTAAGATGGTAAGGGAAAAGTATCCAACAATGCCAGATTGGTTATCCATTGTATTAACAAGCATCCTTGAAACTGAACCAAGGGTCATAGAATCCAAAGACGATACTGAAATCATTTGTGCAGACTGTTACAACAGTATGCTGGAAAAAGTGTGGTCGGTGTTCTCCAAGGAACTAAAAAACGAACAGGCTGATATGGTCGAAGAAGTCGAAAGACAAAAGATAGCGAAGGAGGTGGAATAGCCAATGTCAGAAACCGAGAAAATTGGAGAAGACATCCTTGGCGGGGCACCACCATCGAGGATGCCAATCAAAAAACGCAGAGAACTTGAACAAAAACTAAAGAAAGAGCTAGCTAAGAAGAAACGGAAAGAGCAAGAAGAAGAGGATAACATAAAACTTCCAAAACTTCCTATCCCAAATGACCAGCATGAACTATCACGTTTGGAACGTGCAGAGATAGAACAAAGGGCTAGACTCACAGGGATATCTCTAGAAGAGGCAGAAAAGGTGTATGTCAGGGAACACCTAAGAAATAAGCCAAAGAAAAAGAAGTCACTTGCTGATACGATATTTGAATTTCCATAACTAAGGGCGCTGAGAGAGTTAGGAGAACCCTAGCTTTCCAGCAATGCCCCATTGAAACTCATGATATGAGGCAATAAAATCGTCCCGAAAGGGATATGAGGTAAAGAAGAATGATAAGATGGAAGAAATATTCGACATAGTTAAAGCAACATTCAAGTCAAAAAGCAAAAGAGAACTAGACTTTCTTATCCAAACACTTTCTAAAGCATTAGGTAAGCAGAACATCAAATACCTATCGCCAAACTACATTGTGCGTGCTAAAATCTACATTTTAGACATGGATATTAGGATTCCTGCCACTCTGCTTCGCTACGACTTTAAGGAGCCTGACAAACAATGACCAAAGTCACAGCATTGCTATTTTGTGCAGACAAACCTACACTTCAGAGAGTGAAAGATACCATATTACAAACGCTAAAGTGTGAACTTAATCCCAAAGCTAAATCAAACATCATTCAATATTCTAAAGAACACAATAACTTCTACTGCTACATCAACGTTGAGGTTGGAAGAGAGCTTGGTTCAGTAATAATACCATCAGAACCAGAGAAGCCAGTCATTGTGTTGAAGGAGGCTAGGCAAGATGCCGATAATAGGTAAAGACAAAGAAGCTACCGAGGAAGCAAAACGAAGAGAGCAGGCAAGGATGACAAGTGAATCAATCAAACTCAAAGAACAAATACCAAAGCCTGTGGAAGTCTATGGTATTGAAGGAATCATAAAAGATAACATGAGACCCCCAGCAGGATATAAGGTACTCAGTGAAATCTTCACTAAAACAGTTGATAAGTTCAAGATGGATGCTAAGTATAGTGAACGTACATGGAGACTCTTTGCTGCAAGAACAGAGTTCAAAGGGAAAACCGACTTAGTACTTGATGAAGAAGACTATATTAATCTAAAAAGACCACAAGACTTCTGTGTTGGAAAAATAAGTCAGGCAGATATAAAGAAAATAGCCGATGAAATTGAACCTGGATATCAGAAAGACCTTGAGAAAGTGCTTTTCAGCAGAGTAAGAAGACCAGATGATTACGATGATAATCCTGCACTTCTACAAGTTCTACTACAAAGCTCAAATGTTGCCGTCAAGACTATAGGAAGGGTCGTTGACCCACACTGTATAACCCAATTTGATTGGATTGACTTCATAGATACAATGGTTGCATGGAAATGCAAGAAAGATGAAAGGGTTAAACTGTTCTTAAAGAAAGACCTATTGAGAGGAATAGAACCAAGGCTTAACCCAATTAGCATCTGCGGAAAACCACCAGGTGTAGGTATGGGTGATTTCTATCTACAAGCATGTCTTCTACAATCTAAGGCTACTAAGAAAGCATTCTTGGGGTATGCATTAAGACCAGAAGAGATATACCCAGGGGTGCTTGATGGTCAAGACTTAACATTCGCAATAGAGCAGATAGAAAGTAACGATATACCAGACATATTCGGATACCTATACACGATTGTTGAGCAAGGAACGGATTATGTGATATCAGGGGCAACAAGATTTCCAGTAACATCACTATCGAAAATTGTATGCTTAGCTAATATTCAAGATGTAGAAAATCCAGAAAAAGACTTCTGCTACCACCTGAGTCAGATAAGTGCTAATGCACCAGCATATTTGAAGCGGGTAAGTAACATCCTATACGAACCATCACTGGAAAAAGTTAAAGAATCACAGACCAATGACTTCGCTGGTTGGGCTGAAGGTATTAGATTCTTCAGAGGAATCGAAGAATTAGCAATGCCAAAACTAAGGAAGTGGCTCAAAGACGATAGAGTGTGGAAATGGTCTCAAGATGAAGCATTCGAAGATTATACTAAAGACATAATGGATATCATAACATCCGTACAAGATTCAAAACTGAGCTATGCACTTTCAGAACATGCTAAACCACCACATCCAAGGATTAAAGGTGCTGGTCTAAATGTTGTATTTGCCGAGAAATTGGATGATATTGTGCTTTCAAACGCTTTAGACCTGAAGACAGACATACTTAAGCCTGCAGAGGAATATGCATTCGAGTTCATCGAACAAAATATTACATCTTTAACTAACATAACCAAAACATGGGATAAACAAAAAGAACTGATGATTGATAAAGTATACCAGAACGTACTACCCAAATACCTACAAGTGATAGTAATAACATTGAAAAGTTACGTCAAGGCTAATAAGAGTGAGCTGCCAGATGAAATTCCGATAGAAATACTCAAAGATTACTTTTGTCCTACCCCCATGTATGAAGGTTATCCATACTTTAGCAATGCAACAGCGGAATTGAAAGGAGATGAGAGTAATAAAGGCAAGAAATCTTTGGAACGTTATAACCGCTATACTAAGGATTACTTTGGCTTCATAATAGTGAAAAAGGAAGGAAATATGCTATTTGTGAGGTTCATAGAGCCTGCATTGTTGAGTTAATGATTTAATGGGTGACCAAAATTGACAACAGAAGACAAACAAGATTTCGCAGCACTAAAAACCACCCAACCATTTCCCTATTTTTCTTTCATATTTATCCATAACCTTGTGGGTAAAGGATATGGTCTTACACGGTCAAAGTTACTTTATGGAATTTATGGATTTTATGATTTTATGGGTATATGCAGGTACATAAAAATCTGCTGAAAACAAATGGGTATGTGTTAATAGTCATAAAATCATAAAAACAATAAAAATCATAAAAATCATAAAGTAAACAAAGTCAGTTTAACAATCAAAACATCCAGTTTCAGTGTTAGCACAATTATCTCTTACAATAAGAAATCAAGATTATGGTGAACAAAAATGAATCCAAAATCCAGTAGTAAAACTAAGGAAAAGGAAGATAAAAACCCTGAATATCCAGAATGGATAATCATATACTCAGAACATAAGATTCCAATAGGTGCAATAGCGCACATAGTGACACTAGAAGAGGAAGCCGAAGCTCTCGAAAGAATACTTGAAGAATGTCCAAAGAAAGGTCAAAAACCATTAACACTTGAGGAGAGAAGAAGGATTGCTAGACAGACTTATGGTTTGGAGCCTTGAAAATGGGTATATGTGTATGTATGTGTGTCCCATTTCCTTTACCATTAATCTAACACTCGGTCATCGGATGAGCTGTCCCGGGTTGGTAGTGGATTAAGTTTATCTTAATTTAACAATCTATGGTCAAAAATTCGGGAACATTAGATGGGAATTTTCCAGAACAACTATTTGAGAACCATAAGGATGGTTAGTCGTTCCTTTCTGAAACTATCATAGAGTTATTCTGACTTCCTTAACCTATCATTAAGAAAATGGTCATCTAAGTTAAAAGTTGGTGAATGTAAATGGAAAGTGAAGAAGAATTTAGGAAACACTCAGACGTTACTATCGCAACCATCAGGTCGACCGCCAAAAGAGATTCTGCGATGAGGATTTTGATGTTCCTAAACGACAACTCGGATGCTTGTAATATAACAGAAATCAGCGATGGGTTAGACATGGACTGGGGCACCTGTAAGAACAGCATAACAAAGCTAGTGGAGTCAGGGTTTCTTTCGCCAGAAGAGGATAGAATGGATGGTCGAACGAAATATTTCAGAATCGCAGACAAGAAAGCCGTTGAGAAAGCCAATGACTACTACAGGATAAGACAAGCAAAGTTGAAACAGGAAGAGGAAGAAAAGAGAAATCCAAAGGTTGCACCAACCGAGGTTGAGGAAGTTGGGTAGTAACCGAAAAGCTCGGAAGGTTCATCGTAAGCACCCTAGAAAACGAAGACAAGGAGATAACTGGAAAGTGAGGAATGATGAATCGGATAGAACGTGATTTTGTCATCATTCTGAACTTACTTTCACTACTAAGAGAGAAGCCCATGACATACGATGAACTTTGGGAGAGTAGATTTTTCAAGACTAGAGGTCAACTAGACTTTGCTCTTCGCAGATTAAAAGAGGGTTGTTGTGTTGAGAAGATTAAAGCAGTCAGGAAATACTATATTCTGGGGCATGGAACCACTTTACTCTCATTCTATCCATCTTGGCGATGCTTAAACCCTGAAATCTTGGATATTGTAGAACCTTTAGGTGGTTGAGGATGGGAAGGAAGAGTTATACGAAAAAGAATCCCAGACCGCTAACACAGAAGGAACAATGGAAGAAAGGGAAAAGGAAGAGGAAGAAGTGAAAGGAAGCGGCTAAGGAGTGAACCAACTTGTATTTGATATTTTCCCATCGCCTAACCCTGTCCCTTTTCCATCGCCAAGTTTACCAGAAATAGAAATTGTAAAGATATTCGGGTATACATTCTTGCTCTTTCTGTTAATTTACTGTCTTGCTCTAGTCTATCATCATCTAAAAGGCAAAGGAATGGGTGTTCGGAATGGTGGTTAAAGATGTCTAATGACTACCTAAGATTAATTTTCCTTCAAATTGAGAGGTGTAACTCTTCCAAGCCAGATGAATTACATGACGCTACTCTTAAGCTAAGGTTGTTATGTGAGTCTTTAGCCGATGAGCAATGGAAAGAAGATGTGGGCAAGATTGAAGAAGAGTTAAAAGAGGAAATGGAATGGGAAGACCTTGACCCAGACAAAACTGAATATTACAAAGCTGGGATTAGGGTTTTGTCGGCATGTCTGGCTTTACTTAAAAGGAAGGGTTTAGTCGAAGAGTGATTTAGATGACTGATTTTGAGCAAGTATTAATTAGTAGTTATGTCTATATGTTAAGTGAGAGTTGAATTACTCTGGAGGCGTGTCACCGCCTAGCCCTAAGTGAAGGGCAGAAAGAGAACAGAGGAGGGGTTGAAAATTAAGATTAGTCTGTTGCTCTTGGTGTTTCTAACCCTTACGGTTATAGCCTACAACTTTCAATTCCACAATATTTCATCCTCTATGTTCTTGAACGCCTATAAATTGCCTGAATGGGAAATCCCGGTCGGTTATGTAGATGTGACGAAGGATGATGGGTTTAGAACATGGGTCATTGACTACGTTATTGCGTGCGACATTACCCGCACTGGCATGAAAATTGAGGAATACGATTTACCTTATCTCTGGTTAAAGAACGCTTCTAGCTCTTCAAAAAACTATGACATGGCAATCAAGTACTTCGATGATTTCTACTTCCTTCAAGTGAGATACTATCCAGATTTCCAAAGAACGTCGGTAGAGCATGGAATTCTTTGGACGATTAACATTATTACAATAGTTGCGTGGCTCTATTTCATCCTTACAGAAACCCCTCTCAAAAAATGGAGGAAGAGAGAGAAAATGAAGAAAGTAAACCTACTACTGTTTGCTTTACTTCTGATAGCCCCAATACTTTGTCAGATTAGAACTGCTCACGCTACTTCATGTGGCTATGAAAGATACAAAGACAACAAATCTGAGGTCTACGTCGAATATTTTCCAATAGTTCCCTACGACACTAATTACCCAACCGCAAGCGAAGAATTCCCAATAAAATTCTACGTTTTCCAAAATCACTGGTATGAAAACTTCGGGCTTACACATCCAGTTCCCGCAGGATTTACTGTTGATGTTGGATTCAGAGACGATACAACCAATGATTCAGGTTGGCCTACATGGAAAAGGTGGTATCCACTTTCTATGGAGCAATACGGAACGAAGGTTTCATGGACACTTGGAGGAAGCTATGGCCCACTTACAGTCGCAACTACTGTCAAAGGGGAGAATATGTTTGCGCCCGACACAGACTACTCAAAATACGAGATGGTTTACAACGGCGAAACATACGTGCATATGGGAACTTTAAAGATTTATTATAACAGCAATAACCTGTGGGGCTCAGCAACAACAGAAGGCGCAGGGAGTATTGGTATCCCTAACGACTTAGCGGTGAACCACGACGGCCATCACGTCAAAATACTTGTAAGAGTTCACGTATACTGGATAAACTATGCTCTTTGGCCTTACCAAGAGGATTATGAAGTAAACTTCGTTCTTGGCGACGACATTCCATCGGATACAGATTGCTGGCTTACGATCCAACGAGGAGATGCAACATTCAGTGTTATTCCAAATAGCGGAGGCGGTGGTGGCGGTTGTCCAACGCTTTTCGTTTGGAACGGCAACGGCTACGTGGACTACGGCGTCATAAACATTCACAACCCAACAGGAGAAGATGTCATCAGAGAAGTGCCAATTCAATCGGAAGATGTGTGTATAAACAGTCATAAGGCTAAGTTTAGGCTCAGGGAAGGCTGGGAAGGTCTAAACTTTTCAGAGTCAGTCATAGACCAAGTTAAACTCTACGCAGTTGACAGCCAAGGAAACCGCCATCTATGTCCATTGATAAGCGCTGAACACAGCAGACTTGGAAACGTATTGCCACAGCTACTGTTAAGCGACGACTACAGAGCGCAGATGCTCCTACTGGAAACTGTGGACCTGACGTTCATAGTGCCGTGGCAGAACATTCAAGGCTTCACATTCGCCATCGAAGGATGCAACTTCTCCAAGTGGTAGGACTAAGCTAAACTTCCCCTTTTTTCTGTTGTTTAAAAGCTTTTAGGCGTTAAGGAAAAGGTTAAGAAACGGAAATGATAAGTAAAAGCAAAAATCCAGAAGAAGATGGATTGAGGACTTTAGGCACGATACTTGAACTGGTGGGAGTTCCTATTCTGATTATAGTTGCTGTACTACAGAAGATATCGAACCAAGACCTTGGAGTAATTAGTGTTTTACTCGTCGTTGGAGTTTGTATGTTCTTTGTAGGTCTGATGCTCTCTCATCTCCCTAGACAAAGTGAAAAGGAGAAAGAGAAAAAGAATGAAAAAGCGATGAAGAACGGAGAGAAGATGTGTAGTGTTACTGACCTCTAAATTGAAAAAAGCTTTGCCACTAATTACTGCAATCGCCGTATCACTCGCTGTTTGGACTCTATTCCCAATGGGGATGGTGATTGCCTATAAGGAAAAACATGATTTATTGACGATTATAATTGGGACTCTTTTATGTTTAGTCTTCGGCGGTTCAACCACATGGGACAGCATCAGAGCTTATCAGAAATGGAGGATGAGAAAATGAAGGAAAAAATACTGACACCATCAACTAAGAATGACCTGATTTGCACAGTTTTTCTCTTAGTTTTCGGAGCATTCTTTGTATTTCTAGGCGTAATCAATTTGTTTGGGCTATCAGAAGGAGCGTATGTAGGAGGTCTAACACTGATTCTAATGAGCATTTCATTCATGAAATACAAGGCATACGCTAAATACTATGTTCCAACGCTTTTAACTTTCGGAAGCATACTTACAATAATAGGGATAAATCTTGCATACGCTATACACCAGTATCTTATCTTCGCAATAGGTCTAGGCGTGCTTACTGGCGGAATAGCTAACCTCATCGTAGCCTTTGGAGGTAGGCATAAATGAAAAGAACCTGCCTTACACTGCCAGAGGCATTGGCGTGAGCGCCTTGCCGGCAAGCTAAAAATAATTGATGGAAGGTGATAAGATGCAAAAAAACATAACATTAAAGAAGATTATCTTGGCAGTGCTCCTGACAACAACCATTATTTACATAACTCTATTGGCATTAGATGTCAACAGATACTTGGCTATGACGCACACTACTAATGGTGGTCTTTTTGAACCCGACTACGCTCCCTATCCCTCAAGCCACTCAGGTCAACGTTTCAGCTTAGCAGGTCTTTCGGTAGCTTCTCTGTGGCTGATGTTCGCTGCTGTGAGACGGAGAAATAAGTTCCTAGTTGGTGGACTCAGCTTCCTCTTGATTCTGATGTCTGTGGGAGTTGTCTTTTCTCAGCCCCAACCAGTTCAGCATGTTGATGTCCTTTGCTTTTTCGACTAACAAGTGAAGTCATACCAAAAGATTCTAACAAGAACTAGGTTTAGTTATCTAGAAAATCCAATGTCCATGAAAATTATCAAAAATCATTAGTTGTCTATATCTTTCTAGATTTTACTGAAACCAAAAATCTATAAGATGATGCTTTCTCATTTGAAAACTTGGTTTGAAAAGTCAGAAAAATACTACACTCGGAAGAACCAGGTTAAGTTAACTATGATTGCGAAAATACGGATAAGACAAGCGATTAAACTGACTACTGACTCCAATCCTTAGTGATAATGTAAGCGATTACGACAAACACCAACCACAGACCGCCTAGAGCTACTATAATCTCCCAGACGGGTAAATCCATGCTCACTGTAACACCGTAAGAAATAGCTATCCATATGATGGCGATTATTAGAACCGCAACTTTTCTCCAAACACTTATTTCTCCCATATCGACCCTAGCTTAGAAGTATTCTTCATCTGTCTTTATAAACATACTTCGATTTTGCGGAAAACTTATAGCCAAAAAGTCGAATAGACGAACGGAAAGTGAAGACCGACTATCCCCATTGATATTGGGCTTGGTACAATATGTAAAGCCATTTCTTATAGTCGTCTGGGTTCTTCTTCCAAGAGATTGACGATTTTTGTTCGCCAAAAGATACATTTATTTTTCTGGTTTCTCTGTTTACTGCTATATCTAGTGACTTCCTTTTTCCATCTTCTTCTGTTTCCAGTCCCATGCTATCAATGAAAAGTTTGGTGAATCTGGTCGTGGCATAATAGAGCAAGGTCGCAACATCATAGGCTACTTCAACCTCTTTACGGTCAGGTTTCTTGAATTCATGTTCGAGCAAATTTCTCATAGAATTGATTCTGCTCAGAATATAGGGCGTGATTATTCCTATTTCGCTGAGGAAACTCATTTTTTCTGGAAAGGTCCATCTGCCACGCTTGGAATCTTCTAAGAAGGCTACAGCAAAAAGAAGAGAATCAAAAAGGCAATCGATTGACCTCTTAATGTTGCCTAGAGCATTTATCGTATATCTAAGCGAGTCACCTTTGAGGTCATCACATGCAAAATCCAAGAAGTCTTTTGCTGACAACTCAAATGGAACTTCTACAGACTCTCCAGTAGAGCCAGCACTTCTGAACACGCTAGGGTCTATGTCTTTAGGATTGATGAAATCAGACATCGCATTACCAGATACTTGTACCATTGGACCCACTAAAATATCTTAGCCACGAAACGGCGTTTCATGTAGAATAATCGTCTGTCACTCTTTTTAAGCCAGTTTGACCCGTTGACTATTTCTTCTTCTGGAAACATTCCATGCATATAGCAACTATTTTGAGGTTTTGAATAGGTTGCTGAAACGATGTTAGACCTTTTGCCAACACAGTCACATAACCCAAAGGTTTTCCACATTTCTGACATCTGACTGGTTTAGTGTTGTTCATTCCCATCAATAGAGATTACTTCTGTCTGTCCATTTAAGCAGTTCTTGAGTTGTGCGGAAAAGTTATAGCCGAACCGAAAAGACATAAATCAATGCTGGACCCATTCAGTAGTGTAGTGTGTAGTAAGGTTTAACAAACTCGTTCGCCAAGAAATTCTGGTTGACTTAGAGTTGAAAATATGGGTCTCATAGGCGATTTTGCGAAGGGAATCCTCATATTAACGGTTGCCTATTGGATTTTTCTTATTATCGAGTTTACTGCAATAGGACAAACAATACTGGCGTTGCTTCTGCTTATCGGTCTTCTGATTCCCTCATCCATGATAATCTATGAGTATAAGAAATTCAAGAAAAAAGGCTAAGATGATTCGGTAGTTAGTTTCGTTTTCTGCATCACGCCATGTGAACCATGCCGACTCCTTACCATTGAGAAACACAGGAATCTTCCCTCAGTCCTTCTAAGCCAGTTTTTGGTTTTGCGGAAAAGTTATAGCTGAACCCAAGGAACTAATCAGAATTGTTAAAGGTGAAAACAATGCCTAAAGATGATGAAGACCCGCACAAGCCAGATAAGAATTCTGAAAAGCGAATCATAATGGAGAAGGCGAAAGCGCAAACGGATTAAGCTCTCTTCGGAACGATAATGGCTTTCACAAACAAGTTCTCATGCATTCCAGTTAAATCTCTCTCAAAGCCTATGGGATTAGAAATTCTCTCTTCAGGGTCATATATGAAGCAGTAAAGACTCTTGCAGTCGGAATGTTTTTGGTAGTGCGCCATGTCTATGATTAACTGGTCACCAAGTTCCTTCTTTCCAAGTCCTTTACGAGTCTTTTTTGCTTCTATAGCGATGCTTTCTTTCTTCAACAGAAAATCGATTCTTGCTGAAGAACCCGCATATTCTGGAGTCCATTGTTCCCTTCGAATATCATCAAAACATATCGAAAGAAGACCATGTAAAAGGTCTTGAACGTCATATTCATCATCAATCTTCAGAGTTGGACGGTCTTCATGTCTTCGATGAATCTCTATGGCAACTAAATGGAATCTTGAAAGGATAGTCTCAACAAGCTTGTTTGCATCCTCTATCACTACGGGTTTCTGATATTTAGACAGAATACCTTCTGCTTCTTGCTTGAATCGGAAGACCCTTGAGGCTAAGCCTTTGACTGCTTCCTCAGCTTTTGCTGAAGATGTTCTCTCTAAGAGCTTTGAAGATTTTGTCATAAACTTCCGCATTTTCCGTGATTGGCAGAGTAATCTGAATATTGAGGTTTATTGCCAGACCTTCCGTCACCTGAGGAATCACTTGACCTTTCTTAACAACGGTCACTTCCTTATCGACAGTTCCTTTTTCTGGTGCTTGCTCTTCAGTAACAGCTCCGAAATCGGCAAATTCACACAAAGTTTTGAAGGTCTCATTGTAGAATCTTAGCGTAGTGCTCTTCAACTCTGGCTTCTTGCTTGCGAAGAAATTTTCGAGTTCTTCGTTGCTCTTTTTATCTGCTTCTGGATGAATCTTGAAAAGCTCATCATAAGTCTCTTTCAAAGCCGCAGCCATCACCTGACCAGACTTCTCAGTTCTGAAATCCTTGAATCTCTGTGTAGGGACATTGCTTCCATCAATGAATCCAATCGACTTTAAGACAGCCGCTATTGGAAAATCATTACTGCTTGTGTAGCCTATGGACTGCAAGTATTCTCTGTTGACCCTATCTGGAACGCCCAATTGTTTGGTCTTTATTTTGTTCATATATTCCTTTAGTGTACCCGTCTTTACGATGTATGTATAAGACATTCTTATTCTCTCACAGAACTCTATTTTGCTTTGAATATTTAAAATCTTTCAAGAAAGCACTTATGGAGTTCTCTTCCTTTCGAGTTTTTAAGTGCCACTTGTGTGGCTACTTGGAGAAGACGATTATGGTCATATTGAAAAGAATGGTATCTAACAGGTAAGACTCTAACCAGAGAGCTTTTCTTTAATTTGACTAACGATAAATATAGCAGTAAGCACCAAAGCGCAGAGACCGAGAATTGCACCAATCGGACCAAGGAAATCGCTCGGCATCCAATTGTTAATTGTCAAATACCAGAGGATGACGTAGATGAACCCTAATCCGACTACTGAAGCGAGATATTCAGATAGTTCCATTTTCTCCCTCCTGTTTAGTCTCTGATTCAACTATAAAAATCTTCTATCAATCTTTAAATAGCTGACTTGTGCCGCTGAGTCTTGGAGAAGGCGAGAAAACCGAAACTCAGTTGCGGAGTTCGGGAGATATCTCTATTTAGTTATTGCTGTTAGATTTCTTCTATATGAACAAGATTCAGCTAATGAACACTTGTCACACAATGGGTTTTTTGTCTTACAAACCTCACTACCAAATCTCCAAAGCAACCAATCAACTGCACAAGGTCTTTGATTCACTTCCTTAGCCATCGCCATTCCAATCTCTACAATTTCTTCTAAACTCGCCTTTTCACCGATTAATCCAAGCCTCAAGAAGACTTTTTGCACTTGTCTATCAGGCTTTATCGTTTGAATTGAAATTTCTTTGAGAAGTTCATAGACATTCCGTTCTCCGATACCTTTGAACCCACTGTAATATCCCTGCAATTTCTCGATTAAACCATCAATAGATGGGAAAGAGTTAAGGTAGTTTTTGAATGAACCATACTGCCCTATAATCTCGACCATTCTCTTAGCATTGAATATCGTCGCTTTTATCTTGCCTTCATGCCGAATTATTTTCTTGTTTTCGATGAGTTCTTGCACCTTTTCTTCGTCATACTCAGCTACTTTATGAAAGTCAAAGCCAGAGAAAGCATTGGAAATAGCAGGCCATCGTTTTTCTATGATGCCATTCTTAATCCCGCTAAAGACAGCTCGTGTCAGAGTTTCAAAGTAGTCTTTGTCTGTCCAGTCTTCAGTTGAGAGTGTGTGGTAATACTTCAATTCCTTGTCTATATTCGATATGTTGTTCCGCAATGTTTTCAGCATAAGCTGATAAATTTGTTTTTTATCCATTGGTTATCCACTCTAAGAGACTATTAATGTGCAAACCGTTTATTAGTCTTTTTTGTGCTATTTGCTAGTCTTTCAACAGAATCTAGTGATGAGCATGGTTGAGCTTAGAGTAACTGTTGACGAGAAATTGAACAAACTATTGGATAAGATAGTTGAGGCTGGATTATATCAAAGTAAGGCTGAATTAATGAGAAGTGCAACCATTTACCTTCTGGTTCAAATGGGTTTGATTAAAGACCATCTCTATAGTAAAGAAAAGGGTTGATTTTTAGCAGAGGCACATCACTGAGTTTCAAGTTCATGCTTTCGTCTGTGATTTCAGTATGCCGGAATTAGTCAAATACTCTAGTTCTTTTGCAACTGTTCCAGGTTCAAGTTTAAGCTCTGTTGCTATTTCCTTAACACCTTTGCCTTGTTCCACGAGTTTGATTATTTCTTTATTCCGTCTTGAAATTGCTGGTTTTTCTGGTTCTTTGACCTCTTTCTGAACTGCTTTCGCTATGTTTTCTTTTGCTTGTGTTGGTAGCTGTTCCCAGTCTTCTGGGGTCATGTTTGTTTCTTTGAGCATATTGCGGAATTGTTTCTCAGTCATACCTTCAGGAACTAAAGATTTCTCTTTTATTTTCGAAGTTAAGTCCGTCTTCTCCGCAATCTTCATTTCCAGTTCAATCTGCATTAGTTCAGTTATCGCATCGGATATTCGCTTTAGGATTTCCATGTATCTGGTTGAGACATCGGCTTTATTTTGCTCCGCCTTTTGATATTTTTTACAACTGTAGCCAAGGATGTCAGGGCAACTAAAGAGGTTAGTACAGTTCAGACAGTTCTTCTCCTTAACTTTAACTTCTGTTTCTTCCATTATTTCACCTCCTTTTAGCGTTTACACTGGTTTTCTGGCTTAAATGTCCAAAAACACCCATATTACAATATATTGGATGTGCTATAACTATTCTTTGGTCATATTTCCCATGAAATAGGGTGTTTTGGGCTTGTTTTAAGGAAAAGAGGAAGATTTAGGCAGTTAGGAATGTCTTAACCCATGACTCAAGTAGCTTTTCTATGTATTGGGTGGCTAAGTCATCTCTTCCAAGTTCTATTAGTTTAGCTATTGTTTCCGTCTTCGCCTTTAGCATGGCTTCTTGTTCTTCAGTTAGTTTTCCTTTGCTCAACCCTTCCAAGTTATCGGAGAGTTCAGTGATTTTCCGTTTCTTCTCAATCTCTTTCTTATACTCTTCTAAATCCAAAGGCATAGCACAGAAGTCACAGTTAGTGTTAGTGTACGGATTAATGGCTTGACAGTGTGGACAAGTTTTAGGCAATATCCTCTTCTCTTCTTTTTCTTCGACCTGGTATCCCATCCTTTCCATGTATGCCTTAGCTTCAAGCTCGGCTCCTGAGTGAATGTAACGTTTAGCCATAGATGTGTTTGTCCATCCAGCTCTCCACATGAGAAGTTGTTCATTGTAGTTTTTGGAATTCGCAAAGAAAGATAAACCGCTATGCCTAAGCCAGTGCGGATGTAACCTTTTTCCTATGCCAAGTTTTGTCCCAGCTTCCCACAATACATATGCTACTACATCTTTGGTTACTGGTTGGTTTGGCTTTACAGGTGAAGGAAACATCCAAGATTGAGTATCCCCATGATGGTTTTCCCAGTACCTTTTCAATTCAGAAGCGAACATTATCAATGTCACTGGTTGTTTTGGAACATTTCCCTTTGACCTTTTGAAATAGAGTGTGGCTACGAGTTTCCTGTTTCCCTCTTTGTCTGTCACCGTGCTAAACAGCACGTCACCTTTCTTTAAATGAAGCAGTTCACTTATCCTTGCACATGACTCGAAGAGTATTAGAGTTGCAACTTTATACATATCTCTCCTTTTGCCTGCTTGTTCTGCTATTCTAACAACTTCATCTGGTGTTAAGACATCAGAAGGGGTGATAGGCTCTAATTCTTCTGCATAGTATGTCAAAGATTCAACAACACTTGGTTCGTTCAGAAAATCACGATAGAATGGTCTAAGTGCAGTGATTATGCTGTTCTTAGTGTTGTTCTTGTCATAGGTAGAAAGAAAAAGGTCTATATGGCTTTTCTTAACGCCTGTAAAACTCCTTATGCCTTGTTTCATCAGCCATAAACCGAACTTTCTCAGTTTCTGTAAGTAATGTGCCTTACTCCCCTCTGAAACACGAAGAGTTAGCAGATAGTCGAGCATTGTGTCGAGCATTTCTTCGCTTAAACCGTCTATTCGAATGTGGTCTTCTAATTGAGCTTTAGATGCTTCGCTAAGTATAGTTTCCATTTCCAAAACACCTTCTTAATTTTAATAAATATACATTAATTATTAGTCATAGTTATACTTTTATAATAATTTGCGAACATTTCCCAATAATTTTAAAGATTCGCAGAAACGTAAAGGTAAGAGAAATAGAAAAGCACTGGCAGCATTCCAGGATTGCGCAAAACACGCAAAAGTGACTTCCCCTGAAAGTCAATGTCCCTAACCTTTTGCAGCGCATTGTCAACGCCGTGTCTTGCACAGAAGTCAATGGCGCTGTCAATCTTGCTGTCGGACATCGCATTGAGCATTCTCCTAATTCTAAGCATGATCTTCACGTCAAAACCGAGAATGCCCTCACATCGTCTTTGATACGCGCTCAGAAATTCCGTGGAGAAATCGTTTCGACGCAGAGACTCGAAGGCAACTTCTGCGGCAGTC
This sequence comes from Candidatus Bathyarchaeota archaeon, assembly GCA_022865455.1. Lineage (GTDB taxonomy): Archaea > Thermoproteota > Bathyarchaeia > Bathyarchaeales > Bathycorpusculaceae > 20-14-0-80-47-9. Next base: position 11,013 of record JALHSY010000121.1, on the reverse strand, counting down.
TTTGCGCATGTCATTCCGAGAACCACTCCACCTCCGGTGGTGGGCTTCACCTGTGACGCTGCATCACCGACAGCAAGAAAACCGCTTGAGTAGGGCTTCGGGATTGGTCCTCCAAGCGTTATCGGATGAAAAGCAGTTTGCAGAATCCTAGCGTTGGACAGCTTCTTTGATGCTGCGGGATGTTTTGTCATAAGTCTTTGCAGCAGCTTCTTCGGGTTCCCAGTCTTAGCCGCAAGTCCAACCTTTGCGTTTCCATCACTCTTAGGAATCAACCATGCATAGAAACCAGGCGCATAATCGTTCCCGAGGAAAACCTCAACCATGTCTGACTTGGTGTCTCTAACGTTTTCAACTTCTGCGTGCACACCATTAACAACCATCCGACGGTTAAGCGTTGGCCCCCCAGCCTGCCTCAAGACCTTTGAAGGCATTCCCTCCGCGTCAATAACGATCTTAGCCAAGTATTCTTCGTTTTTCTCATCTTGTCTGACGATGGCTCCCTTCACTGAATCTTCCTTAATGATCAGTGATTCGACTCGCGAGTTCAGGCAGTAACGCACTCCACTGTTCTCCGCCATTCCAGCAAGGTGCTTGTCAAAGAGAACGCGGTTCACAGTACAAGTCACAGGAGACTCAAAGCGAACCGAAAACTCCTCATTCATTGGCGAGTGAAAGATTACCCCGCAAAAAGTGTTTTCGACAACGTCTGCAGGAAGCGGATACAACCCTAAATGCTTCAATCCCTCAACGCCCAAGTGGCCTGCACAGTGGCAAGGAACACCGATTTTTGCGTGTTCCTCAAAAACCGTGACGTCGGCTCCAAGTCTGGCAAGGTTGGCTGCTGTAAAGGAGCCGCACGGTCCTCCTCCTATAACTATCACGTCTGAAACGTTTTCATACACTGCACACTGACAACCTAGCGTTCCTATCGTCTATGTTACAAGTTCAACGTGTCTTTTTCCTCGAGCCATCGAGGTAGTACGTGTTTTTCCGCTGATCTCAAGTCGCATCAACAACTCGTTGAAGTCCTTAAGGCCTAAGTCGGGATATTCAGCGTTTAGAGCTTCAAAGAGGTCTGCGTCAGACATTGAGCCTTTCTTCTGCAAGATTTCCAACAAGAAAAAGTAGGCAGGACGGGTTTTCCATGTTTTGGCAGGCACTATTCCCAGCCTCCTATGCGACTGGCGTCGCAGGCTTCTGCACTGTGCGCACCTGCTGTATGAAGCTCTTATACCACTTCTCCATGTCTGGCGAGATTGACGGCCCAGTCCTTTTCATTGCTTCTTGGAAGTCTCGCATTCCAACTTCCTTCGTGTTCACATCTCTTCTCAAAGCGTACATGGCTGATTCCCTGCACAGAGCTTCTATGTCTGCACCTGAATAGTTCTTCGTCATCTCAACCAGCCCTTCCAACCTCACGTCTTTGGCCAGCGGCATGTTCTTCGTGTAAATTTTGACTATGTGAAGCCTGCTCTTCACATCAGGTTCAGGCACATAGATCAGTCTGTCGAACCTTCCCGGGCGGATCACTGCTGGGTCGACGATGTCAGGCCTGTTTGTGGCTGCTATCACAACTATGTCTTCCAGAGTCACGATGCCGTCCAGTTCGGTCAACAGCTGGCTGATGACACGCTCACTTACGCCGCCGTCTGCAAAGCCTAACCCCCTGCGAGGTGCGAGAGAGTCAATCTCGTCGAAGAATATCACAGCGGGCGCTGCCATTCTGGCTTTTCTGAAGACTTCTCTTATCGCCTTTTCAGATTCTCCAACCCATTTTGAGAAAATTTCCGGTCCCTTGATTGTTATGAAGTTCGCTTCGCTCTCGGTTGCAACTGCCCTAGCAAGCAACGTCTTGCCGCAGCCAGGAGGCCCATAGAGGAGTACTCCTTTCGGCGGTTTTATGCCCAGCCTCACGAATATTTCAGGACTCTTTACAGGCCATTCCACTGCCTCCTTGAGGTCCTGTTTGACCTCGTCCAAGCCTCCAATGTCGGTCCAGTGGACGGTGGGCACTTCGATGTAAACTTCGCGCATGGCCGTCGGCGTTATTTCCTTGTAAGCGTCGAGGAAGTCTTCCATGGTTACTTCCATTTTCTCCAGAACACTGGGCGGTACACGTTCCTCCTCAAGATTGATTTGTGGGAGGTACCTGCGCAGCGCTTTCATGGCGGTCTCCCTGCCAAGGGAGGACAGGTCCGCGCCCGTGTATCCATGAGTCATCTCGGTCAATTTCTTGAGGTCAACATCCTCTGCCAATGGCATACCGCGAGTGTGAATTTGAAGGATTTCGTGCCTTCCCTTTTTGTCTGAGACGCCTATCTCGATTTCTCGGTCAAACCTGCCAGGCCTGCGAAGAGCTGGGTCAAGCGCGCTGGGCCTGTTTGTAGCGCCTATCACTATGACGTTTCCTCTGCCCGACAGACCGTCCATCAGAGCGAGAAGCTGAGCGACGACTCGCCTTTCAACTTCGCCTGTGACTTCCTCGCGCTTGGGGGCGATGGCGTCCAGCTCGTCGATGAAAATTATGCTCGGCGCGTTCTGCTGCGCCTGCTGGAAGATTTCTCTAAGTCTGGCTTCCGATTCTCCGTAGAACTTGCTCATTATTTCGGGCCCGTTTATCGAGAGGAAGTTGGCTTCCGACTCGTTTGCCACGGCTCTAGCAAGTAAGGTTTTGCCGCAGCCTGGTGGACCGTGAAGCAACACTCCTTTCGGCGGGTCTATTCCAAGCCTTTGAAACAGCTCCGGATGCCTGAGTGGAAGCTCAACCATTTCCCTTACCCTTTGAATCTCTTCATGCAGCCCCCCGACTTCCTCGTACGTTGTACGCGGCAGTCCCTTTCCTTCAAGTGCCGGTTCGTTCAGAATGGTGAGCCTGGTTTCAGCGGTGACTTTCACTATACCGTGCGGACGGGTCTTCGTTACCGTAAACGGTATGGCGTGCCCAAGCATCATAACAAGGGTAGTGTCGCCTTCAACCAGCGTTCTTTCCATCAAACGGTTTCTAACAAAATTCGTGAAATCGTCATCAACATTCAGCCTCATGTCCACTGGCGCCAGTGTCAGACTGAGAGCGTTCTTGACCTTGGCTGGTCTGGCTACCACGTACTCGTTTATGGCAACTCCCGCGTTCTTGCGCGTAAAACCGTCTATGCGGAGAATGTCTCGGTTCTGGTCTTCACTGTAAGCAGGCCAAGCTGTAGCAGAGGTTGTTCTCTTACCGACAATCTCTATAACGTCGCCCGCCGATATTCCCAACTTCTGCATTGTCCTCTGGTCTAAGCGGGCTATTCCCCTTCCAACATCCCTTTGCCTTGCGTCTCCAACACGTAATTGTACTTCGCTCAATCAGAATCCTTCCCATAATCACCGTCAAACACGTTTCGAAACAAACACGTGTTCCTATATAAATGTTTTAACCAGCAAGTTAAGGCTATCTGCTCGTTCTCCGCACCATGAGAGTCTGCACTTGGCTTACGCCTTCCATCGACCCCAGCCTATTCTCAAACTCATCAACCAGCCCAGTCTCGTCCTCAGGGAACTTCACTTGGACCAAGAGAGCCTTCAAACCATAAGCCACAAGCTCTTCTCCGTAACCATGGACAGAAGCAGACTTGGGCAAGGTGTTTTCGAGCTTCTTCTTCATGGGACCAAAATCTGAGATAATGTCTGTTGGGAATATCTTGTACGTGACTACGACAAATCCCATATTCATGCCTCCTCTGTTTCATGGACCGGTGAAACCGCATTTTGGACACTTGTACAGTCTTCCGAACTTTCTGCATTTAGTGCAACGTCTTATCTGAATCTCACCACAGTTCGGACAGAGAAACTTCGTTGACTCTGCCCCTGGCGGGATGGGCTTACGGCAGCTCGTGCATGTGGCAAAGGACAATGTTGCAGCTCTTTCAGCCATCATGATTCCTCAGTGACCGTTCTGTAATTGTAAGACTTCCTTATATTTTATATGTTTTGAAGCTGCAGATGATGATGGGTGAAAAGAACGATTTACCTTGTAATCACAGAAAGGCCGACCCCGGAAGGGAAGAAGGACTTCAAGAAGGCCCTGGAATGGCAGAAGAGACTTGACGAGTGGCTAATATCTCATGGTGCAACGTGGAAGTCCATGAAGCATTTTGTGACATTTATCGGCGAGCCCACGTATGAAACTTGCTTGAATATCCAAACTATTCGGCAATTGATCAAGATGAAGAGAGAAGCAAGGAATTCCCACAGAACCCAGAATGGCGAGAACTGATCACTAAAGCAAATGCCTATTTCCAAAGAGTAAACAGCAAAGTCACAAGAGAACTCCAACTCTCCTAAGAGGCCATCACCATCTCAATCGTACTGCGTTAATCTTCAAGGTATCTGAGGCCCTATTTCACAAGTTTATTATTTCACTTCCATGCCTATATTCAGCGGGATTGTTTTGGGTGTAAACCTCCGCGACCTCGTTCCAAAAACAACCGTCAAGCTTGAAGACTTGAGCGGAAAATCCATAGCCATAGACGCCTACAACGCGCTGTACCAGTTTCTAGCCATAATCCGCCAGCCAGACGGCACCCCACTGAAGGACAATTTAGGAAAAGTCACAAGCCACTTGAGCGGCCTGCTTTATAGAACCAGCAACCTCGTGGAAATGGGAATAAAGCCAATCTATGTTTTTGACGGAATCCCACCGACACTCAAGGAAGTTGAAATTAAGAGACGCATGAGAGTGAAAGAAGAGGCTGCCATAAGATACGAACAGGCGTTGAAAGCGGGTAAGACTGAAGAAGCCCGAGTGTACGCTCAAGCAACTTCACACCTGAAGGACTACATGGCGGAGGACAGCAAGAAACTACTCAACCTGATGGGAATCCCATGGATTCAGGCGCCAAGCGAAGGAGAGGCCCAAGCAGCGCATCTGGCAAAGCGCGGAGATGCCGACTACTGCGCAAGCCAAGACTACGACAGCCTGCTCTTCGGCGCGCCAAAACTGTTGAGGAATGTGACAATTTCCGGCAGAAGAAAGCTTCCCAGCAAGAACATCTACGTTGAGATTGTGCCCGAGGTGGTTGAGCTAGAACAGGTCCTGAAGGAATGTGGGATAACCTATGAACAACTGATTGACGTGGGGATATTGATTGGAACGGACTTCAACCCAGACGGCATCAAAGGTTTAGGACCGAAAACTGCCTTAAAACTCATAAAGGAACATGGAAGCTTGGAGAACACTCTTCCACACCTGAAGAACGCCGAGTTTCCAGCTGAACCTCAAAGAATCAGGGAGATATTCCTGAAACCGAGAACGATTGACAGTTACAGGATTGAGTGGCGAGAACCCGATGTTGAAGGCGTGGTAACCTTCATCTGCAAGGAAAGAGACTTCTCAGAAGACAGGGTCAGAAAGACGCTGGAGCGAATGCAAAAAGGCACAGAGAAGCTTAAGGGGAAAACAACCTTGGAAAAATGGTTCGACTAATCGAAAACGCACGTAGAACGACTTGTAACGGAAATCTTTAATTCTGAACCCATTATAGTATACGTCTTCAAAATGGTGACAACTATGGACAAGGATCAGATAGCCCTCTCAATAGACGAGCTCCCAACGAAATGGTACAACATCATGCCCGACCTGCCTGAAGCCCTTCCTCCGCCAAAGGAACCTGAAACTGGCCCTTCAAGGATGGAGTTCCTCGGCAGAACAATGATAAAAGAGTGCCTCGGGCAGGAAATGTCAACCCAAAGCTGGATTCCTATACCTGAGGAAATCCGTGAACTCTACGTTCACATGGGCAGACCGAGACCGCTCTACCGTGCAAAGCGACTGGAAAAGAGCCTAAAGTTGAAGAAAGTCAGGCTGTATTACAAACGTGAAGACTTGTCGCCCACAGGTTCTCACAAAACCAACACTGCGATTGCCCAAGCTTACTATGCAATGAAAGAAGGAAAAACAACCCTGAGTACCGAAACAGGCGCAGGGCAATGGGGTACAGCTCTCGCATACGCTGCCAAGCTCTTGGACCTTGAATGCGTGGTCTTCTGGGTTAGATCCGTTTATGACTGGAAAACCGACAGAAGAGTTTTGATGAAACTCCTGGGAGCAAAGGTCTACTCTTCGCCAAGCAAGGAGACGAAGATGGGCAGAGAAATCCTCGTAAAGAGTCCCAACAGCCCCGGCTCATTAGGCATTGCAATCTCTGAAGGATTGGAGTATGCGGAAACGCATAAGGACACCGTGTATTGTCTGGGCTCAGTTCTAAACCATATCATGATGCAGCAGTCAGTAATAGGATTGGAAACCATCAAACAGTTTGACATGATCGACGAAAAACCAGACTTAATCGTTGGTTGCCTAGGCGGCGGCTCAAACTTCGGCGGAATCGCTCTCCCAATCATTGGTGAAGTGTTGAAAGGCAAAAGGAAATGTGAATTTCTAGCAGCGCAATCACAGGCCGCACCTAACCTCGTGAAGGGCGAGTACAAGTACGATTTCGGCGACGTGGCTGAACACACACCGCTTCTGAAGATGTACACTCTCGGCCACAAAACCGAGATGACTCCGATCAGAGCTGACGGCCTAAGATACCACGCGGCAGGACCCATCATAAGCTTGCTGAGGAAACATAACATAGTCAAAGCCGTTGCTTATCCAACTGACGAGAAATCAATCTTCGAAGCTGCAAGAACGTTCCTTCAGACCGAAGGGTGGCTGCCTGCACCTGAATCTAGCTACGCTCTACGCGCAGGTATTGACGAGGCCTTGAAGGCTGAGAAGGCAGGTTCAGATAAAGCGATATGCATGAACATCAGCGGACACGGCTGGCTAGATCTAGACGCTTACAGAGAGAAACTGGGAATCCAATAGTCGAACAGGGATTTCAAAATCTCTGACCGTAACGCCCGGTCAACGGGACAAAGGCCACTCCGCCCAAATTCTCTTCTTTAATCTTTCCATCTCTCCCTTTGGTAATCCTGATCAAGTTCTGGAACAGTGAAGCACTGCCGACTGGGATCAGCATAATTCCTGTAGGCTTCAACTGCTCAATTAACGGCTTGGGAATATCCGGTGCAGCAGCGGTTACGAGAACCCTGTCGTATGGAGCCTTCTCCGCGTACCCCATCGAACCATCTTCACTGATGATAGTCACTCGATCACCATACCCTGCCTTCATGATGTTTTTCCGAGCGATATCTGCCAAGCCTTGCACTATCTCAACGGTGTAAACGTGCCCCCACTGGCTCCTCTCCGAGCCGCTGGGCGCAACTATCTCCGCTATGGTCGCGGCATGCCACCCTGAACCTGCTCCGACCTCCAGCACCTTGTTGCCAACTTCCAACTGCAGGGCTTCATTCATTATTGAAACCATGTTTCGCCTAGCCCAGCAAGTAAGCTGAAGCTATGTGGCGCAGAAGCCGTCTGCCCGAAACCGATTGGAAGCGGCGTGTCCACGGCACTGTAGGACCGCATGTTTTCTGGGAGAAACGTGGTACGTGGCACGGAACGCAGGGCGCCGATGACATTTGGCGACTGCAGAATGCCCTCTTTCATCAGGTTCTCAATGAGCTTTCCCCACTCGTCTTCTTCCAAACAAAGGCACCAAGTAGATGATTGTTGAATAGGCTTTTAACGTATCTGCATTTGAAAGAAGTATGCCAAATAAGAACGAACTATTTCACCGTGACTGACTTTGCCAGATTCCTTGGAGTGTCGGGATTGTAGCCTCTTTCAACAGCCATGTAGTACGCTAGAAGCTGTAAGGGAACGACGAACGTTATAGGCGAGAGTATCTCAGGAGTCCCTGCTGGAACTTCAATGTAGTCGTCAGCCAGCTTCCTGATTTCTTCGTCCCCTTCTTCAATGACGGCGATTATTGACGCGCCTCGGGCTTTCATTTCCATAACGTTGCCAATCAACGTCTTGTATGTCTCGTCTTTCGGGCAGATGAAGACCACTGGAAAGCCGGGTTCCACGAGGCTTATTGGTCCATGCTTACTTTCTCCAGCAGGGAAAGCCATGGCGGGCACGTAGGCTATTTCCATGAGCTTAAGCCTGCCCTCATAGGCAGTGGCAGTGCTTATTCCGCGGCCTAGGAAGAAGAAGGCCTTTGCATCTTTGTATTTCTTCGCGATTTGCTTCACTCTTTCTTCCTGCGTCTGAATTACGGTTTCAACAGTTTCTGGGAGTTTCTCCAGTTTCTCGGCCAAGAAGTCCATTTCGTCCTGCGAGACTTTGCCTCTTTTCTTTGCAAGCCTCAGGGCCAGTCCGGCAAGCACCGAGAGTTGAGATGTGAAGGTTTTGGTTGCTGCTACCCCTATCTCTGGACCCGATTGCTGGCCAATGTAGACTCGTGAGACTCTGGTCAAAGTTGAGCCGATGGCATTCGTTAGGCCGAGGATGGTTGCGGCTCGTTGGCGGGCAGCGTTCACAGCGGCCAAGGTGTCTGCGGTTTCACCTGACTGGCTTACAGCCAAAAGTGTGCCGTCGATGTTGACTGACTTGCCATGTTGCTCAACGAATTCTGAAGCTATCACAGGATACGTGGCGAGGAACGCAAGTTTAGAGAACACGTAGGACGAAGCCAAACAAGCGTGGTAGGACGTTCCGCAAGCCACCAAGAAAACCTCGCGGGCGCGGTCAAGAAAAGTCGCCATCAAGTCCAAATAATGTTCTTGCAGCCTAAGCGTGTTTCGCAAAGTGGCAGGTTGCTCATGAATCTCCTTTAGCATGAAATGCGGATAGCCTTGTTTCACTGCCATTTCAGGTGTCCAATCAATGAGCTTCGGCTCCCGAGCAACAACCCTGGAATCAGCAATCTTCTTGATTTCGTAGCCTTCCAGCGAAAGGACAACGAGCTCTCCATCTTCAACCATGACCGCCTTGTTTGTCACAGGCAGAAACGCCGGGATGTCTGACGCACAGTAAACTGCTTTTTCGTTGACCCCGATGACCAATGGGCTTTCGTGCCTAGCGCATACTATCCTATTGGGCTCCTTCGTGGAGATCACGGCAATGGCGTAGGAGCCGTCAAGCCTCTTCACAGTTTCAAGAACAGCGTCTGCAAGACTCATCGAAGGATTGCTTCTTAGATTCTCCTCGATGAGATGCGGTATCACTTCGGTGTCAGTCTTGGACTTGAAGACGTGACCGCGCCCTTCGAGCTCCTGCTTCAACTCGGAGAAGTTCTCTATAATGCCGTTGTGAACAACAGCGATCTGTCCGCTGCAGTCAACATGCGGATGAGCGTTCACCTGCAGCGGGGCGCCATGGGTAGCCCACCTTGTATGTCCGATGCCGATGTTTCCGGGCAAGTCATCTAAATTGTGAACTGCGTGAACCTCGTCTATCTTTCCCTGATCCTTCTTGACGTAGAGCTTGCCGTCTTGAACCGTTGCCACGCCAGCTGAGTCGTAACCTCGGTACTCAAGCCGTTTCAAAGACGCATGAATTGTCGGCGCCGCGTCTGCGTCTTTCATGATGCAACCAAATATCCCGCACATCTCAAGTCCTCATTCACTTGTCGTTTGATTCAGTGAGCTTTATTCAAGGCCCTGTGAATCTAATAAGCATTTTTAGGAGAAAGATCTTGAGTCTAAAAATAATTTCTAGGGGTTTCTCCTTCTCGCACCATCGCAGAAGGTAATCACCGTTGCCGTTTTTCGCAAGTCTTAACAAAAATCTTATAGTGGTTGTTGGCTCAGAAAGCCATTCGAGCCAGTTCAGCACCGAGAACCATGTTTTTCAGCTTTTGGAAACTGGTCTCCCATGTCCTCGTCCTTAAGCCGCAGTCAGTGCTCACATAGATCCTCCCAGGATCATCGATGATCTTGGCAGCGTGCAAGACCCTGTCTCTGACTAGTTGAGGCGGTTCGGCAAAATCAGTGTGCACATCAATCACCCCTACGCCATAGTTGCCCGTGAAACCGTTGTCTTCGAATGACGCCAGCTCTTTGTAACCTGATCTGACGTTTCCTGTCCCTAGTTGTTTGCCGTCTCTGTTGGGAAATTCAAGCGCCAGCTGGCAGCAGTTGCGAAGTTCACAAGCGTACTTCGCTAGTACTTCATAGTTGCTGTAGCAGTTGTGCAGGCTGAAGGCGCAGTTGAAACCTTTAACCGTTTCATTGACGGACTCCACAAACAATTTCATCTCGTCATCAGTTTGATCAGTCGTTGCGGCGGGCTCATCAATCTGTATCCACTTCGCCCCACAATCAACAAGCTTGCCTATTTCTGGCCTCACGACCTCGGCCATCAAGTCGAAAATGAAATCCCTCTTAGCTTCGAACTCCCTCTGCCTAAAATCAGCAACCTTTCCGTGCAATCTTTTTTCGTAATATTCGTTGAAAGTCCATTCCACAATCGTGTAGGGTCCTGTGAAAGGCACCTTCACTTCGTTCTTGGCACTATCTCTCGTGAATGCAAACTCTTCAACGTAGAATGGCCTCAGGTATACGGGCTTCCTTGTACAGGCGGCTTTGTTGAAATAGCGAAAGTCAAAAGATTTGACCTGCCCCAAAAACTCGAAACCGCCAATGTTCCTTGCCACGTGCTCGTACATCTCTGATCTCCATTGCTCCCCGTCAAAGACGATGTCTAGACCTGCCGTTTCAAGGAACCTGATTGCATATTTGGCAGACCATTCGAGTATGGTCTTCCGCTTTTTAGCAGAGTCTTTTCGACGCAAGAGCTTCGCAAACGTGTCCAGATTCGCAATGCCAAGTTTTTTCCCCCAGCCTATGGCTTCGGCAATCTCCTCTTTTGTCAGCCGCTCGCCTCGATAGCCCTTGACTCTCCATGTGGGCTTGGCCAGACTTCCTACCTCCTGTGTTGGAAAAAGCCTACCCATCAAACTCCTCTCTGAGACGTTTGGCCACGCGACTGACAACTCTCACTTTCTCAAAGGCTCTTTCCCATGGAAGAAATTCCAGATCACAGTTTGGGCAAACGAAGAATGCGCTTGCCCCATTACCTTCAATGGATTTGATGATTTCCTTGGCAACCGCAACGAGTTCACCCACTTTCTCAACAAG
>JALHSY010000120.1 GCA_022865455.1 Candidatus Bathyarchaeota archaeon | reverse complement strand
TGTCGAACTGCGCAAAAAATACGGTCGCGACAACGTCATTGCCGTCGGACACAGGAAGCAGCCCAGCGAGGCGCTGCTCAAGTCTGGTCCCTTCGAGTTTGCCGATCTCGCTGACAGGGGAAGTGCCGAGGAACTTGTGGAGAAATATGATGTTGACACGATATATCATCTGGCGGCTGTTCTTTCGGCTACGGGTGAACAGAACCCACAACTTGCATGGGACGTGAACATGGGTAGCTTGTACAACGTTCTTGAAATCGCAAGGACACACAAGCTGGTCAGGGTTTTCTGGCCTAGCTCCATCGCCGTGTTCGGTCCCGCGGCTCCACGAGTCAACACGCCGCAGGACACGGTGCTGCTTCCCAAAACCATGTACGGCGTCACGAAAGTTGCAGGTGAACTGCTGTGCAACTACTACTTCGTCAAATTCGGCTTAGACGTTCGAGGCGTACGCTATCCGGGCATCATAAGCAGCGAAGTCCTTCCGAGTGGCGGAACAACAGACTACGCGGTGGAGATATTCTATGAAGCGATAAAGAAAAAGCGATACGCATGCTTCGTCAGGGAAGACACCGTGCTGCCGATGATGTACATGCCGGACTGCATCAAAGCAACCATTGACTTGATGGAGGCAGACCCTTCGGAAGTCAAGCGCCACGACAGCTACAACGTGGCTGGCATGAGCTTCTCCGCTGGAGAGTTGGCGGCTGAAATCAAGAAATACATTCCAGACTTCAGGTGTGACTACAAGCCTGACTTCAGACAGAAAATCGCCGACTCTTGGCCTATGTCAATCGACGACAGCGTCGCCCGAAGAGAGTGGGGCTGGAAACCAACCTGTGACTTGGCTGCCATGACAAAAGACATGATAGAGAAACTGCTGAAGAAGCTTGCCCTAGAGCAGCGGGAAAAGGTTAAGAGAACGAGTAGGAGATTAAGGAAAAGAGGCACGATGTAAATGCGGAATCCAACATCATTCTTGCGAGAAGAATATCAAGAACTCGTTAGAAACGAGCTTGACTGGAAACTTCGGGTTTTGCAGGGCCCGAGCACGCCGTGGTGCAATGTTGATGGAAAAAAGGTTCTGATGTTCTGTTCCAACAACTACCTGGGTTTAAGCAATCATCCAAAACTGAAAGAAGCCGCGATAAAGGCGGTTCAAACCCACGGCGCAGGTTCTGGTTCCGTCCGACCCATCGCGGGAACCATGGACATACACATGGAACTTGAAAAACGCCTTGCCAAATTTAAGAACGCAGAGGCTTCACTTGTCTATCAAACTGGCTTCGCAGCAAACGCGGGTTTGATTCAGCAACTGGCTGGCAAGGAAGACTTGATAATAAGCGACGAGCTCAACCACGGCAGCATAATTGACGGTGTCAGGCTTTCGCACGCGGAAAGAACGGTTTACAAACATTCAGACGCTTCGGACTTGCACCGCGTTCTGGAAGAAGCCGACAAGCACTCACCGCCCTACAGGCGAATCCTGATAATAACTGACGGCGTCTTCTCAATGGACGGGGACATAGCCCCGCTGGACGGCGTAGCCAAAGCCGCCGCAGAACACGGCGCGATGGTTTACGTGGATGACGCTCACGGCGAAGGAGTGCTCGGCGAGGGCGGAAGAGGAATTGTTTCACACTTCAAACTGGGGCGTGACAAGGTTCACGTGGAAATGGGCACTTTCTCAAAAGCTTTCGGCGTGGTCGGTGGACACGTTTCGGGTTCTCGAGACCTGGTCGACTTTGCTTACAACAAGTCCCGCACGTGGCTTCTCAGCGGCTCACATCCGCCTGCAGTTGCAGCAGCCTGCATTGCTGCGATCGATGTTTTGGAGAATGAGCCGCAGCATGTGCGCACGTTGTGGAACCATACTCGCTATTTCAAGGAGGCTATGAAGGACTTGGGCTTCAACATAGGCAACAGCGAAACTCCAATAACGCCTGTCATAGTGGGCGAAAGCGGCGTTGCAAAGAAGCTGAGTGCAAGACTCTTTGAGGAAGGCGTTTTTGCTCTGCCCATCGTGTTTCCGATGGTTGCGCGGGACAAGGCTAGAATACGAACCATCATGAACGCAGCTCTAACTAAGCAAGACCTCGACTTTGCCATCGGCGCGTTTGAGAAAGTCGGAAAGGAACTGCACATAATCTAAGCCCTTTCACCATCCACTTTTCTGTGCATCTCTCACACATTTGCCTTAAGTGGAATCAGGGTTGGACATGGGAGAAGCCAAGGCACTGCTTCGGGAAACGATTTGGACTGTGCTTGGATCCGAACGGGTTGCCAAGTTTCTGTCACTATGTTTTGGTCGTATTCAGGATTTTTATGGCTCTGAGAAGGCTGTCGGTCAAACCGGAGTGCGCACGCGCCCTATTGCTGCGAAGGCCAGTTCTTTCTTTCCTTCAGCCTCAACGATTTCCTCATGTAGTTTCTTTATGTCAATGGGGCAGTTCTTGGATACGCTTT
>JALHSY010000119.1 GCA_022865455.1 Candidatus Bathyarchaeota archaeon | reverse complement strand
TTCCTCGTTTGTTGCACCTTTTTTCTTAAGCCATAGAGAATCAACGATGCCGTGAATAATCCTGAACCCTTTTTCCTCGGAGATTCTTGACGCTTTCAAAAATGCCTCTCGGCCGAAAGCACAGACCCCTATGTGTCCGTCTACTGTCCCAAATCTTGCATTTCTATAGCCGAGATAGCCAAAACAAGTCACGAGAATCCATTTCAAAGCTGTCTGGCGATTATCATAGATCTCTCTCAGTCTCTCGTCCTTAGTTTCCGATTTCAGCTTCTTATAGAGAAGTCTCTTCGCAATTACGGGCTTCAGAGCCTTAGGAACAATCCCAACCTTCTTCTCGCAGATGTTGTAGCCGAGCTCCGGAATGCGAAGTTTTGAGTCGGGACAACATTTGCACAGAACTGTCTCGGCAGAAATGTTGTTGTTAACCATCACCGTCGGATACATAGCTGCGAAGTCAACTTCGCCAACGTCATCATGAACGCCGACTTCCGGCTCATAAACAAAGCCGCCCCGGTCTCCGACAAGCAGCTCCAGAGTGGATTTGAAGGCTTCAGGAATGCTTTTGTTTCTAGGAATCAGAACATCGTCCTTTATGGCTTGATAGAACTGAATAGACGACATGCTTGAGCCGATTGATGAACGTGCAGCCGTGTGCAATGATACCCTGCAGGTCCTCGCTATCTCAAACAATCCATCCAGGCCACACTCAGCCAGGATGAATGTGTTCTTTTCGTCAACATGAACTCTGCCGTACAATCGCCTCATAGGGGCCCGATAATAAGTGCGACCGTAGGAGAAGAGAGTTTTCCCACGAACGTTCTTTGCAACAAGAGGCGCATCTTCTCTGCCCAAAACAAGCTTGTCCAGAACCCCGTTGATCACTGCCCTTCGAACAAGGTAAGCGAAAAGATACGAATCGCCGCCCTTGGTAACAATGATATCTGGGTCAAACTCTTTGACCGTCCTCACGAGTCGCAGCAGCTTGTCCTTCTCATCGCCCAAATCAATGATCACTCTGTCAGTGCCTTGGCTCACGGTCATTTTGCCTATCGGGTCATTGATCTTGGCAATCTTTCCCTGTTTAGCAACTTCCACCTCAATTTTTGAGATTCGCAAGGGCGGAATCGCGTAATCCACGCGTTCAGCAGAATCAAGAACATTGTACTTCAAATGGGCATTTTCAGATTCGACTTCAACAAACGCCAGAGGAAAGATGCCACGATTGTAGAAGTATAATTGCTCATGTTTTACATCACAGTTGAAAACGTGAAATTGCAGGTATCTTCCAGACTTCAAGACTCTCCGAGTAAATGAAGGTGACGTTCTGCAATCTTTCAGAGTTACTTCAAGGACTTTGGACTCTTCTGAATCAGTTGCCTTCGCGTATCTCTGAACAAAATCCCAGGAGACAACTGCCCCGTCGTAAAGAAACTGACCGGCAAGCCTCTCTAAGCTGTCTTCTTTCCCTGAAATGTAGATTTTGGGTTTGAAGCTGTCTGTCAGTCGCAAGCGTTCCCCGTTTTCAGCTATGATCCAGACCGCAAACTCTCCCAGCGCAGAGGGGTAAACGTCGAGTATCCAGCCCCTTGCATGGTTAGGGTTGGGCAGACTTCTGCTTGATTGCAAGAAGTTCTTTCTCCAGACGGATTAGCTTCTTTTGTTGTTCCAGCAGGATTGACATGACCATCGGCTCAAACATCTCTGGCCGGGTTGCATTGCTTCCTGCAGAAGCATGATTCCTGCACGCGTCAGTCATCTGTTCAAACGCATCTCTGTCATCAGTGCGTAGAGCCTTGGCAAAGCCGTTCCACGTCTGAATCTCTGTGTCCAAAGCAAGCCGATAAGATTCAACCGTCTTCCCCATCACTGACCGCCTCTTACGAAATCGTTTAGCGTGAAGTTTTCACATGGGAAATCGACAGATCCTAACTTGAATAACGGATGCTTTTCCAGAGCGAGCCGCCTCGCGAATGGGTACGATGGTTTCTTGCTAACAGATATTGTGACGTTAGATCTTGCGCATGCGACGGCATGGAAGAAAGCACTGCGCCTAGAATAGTAGTGTGGCGGGCAAGTTGCTAGTACGATTACTCTTTTCTCTTCAGCGAACTTCGAGAGGTAAGTGGTCACTTGGCTGAAGACCTCTTTGCTTTCTTCTAGTGGAATGTCTTTGTCGAGGTATAGCCCTTGGAAATCCGATATGATCACGAGTCTAGCATCGTATTTTGCAGTAGCTTCCTCAAGTTTGTCAAGGATTATTGAGGTCATCTGGTGCGCTGTGAACGCTCTTGAAATGAAGATTCGCTGCAAGACATTTCTCGGCCTCAGATGATGCAGCCGAGCCAGTCGCGACACCTTGTAGAGCCTATACGTGTTGCCTCCATCGACGAACACGACGCTCGATTCCAGCCCGCCTAGCTGGTACGGGAGCTGGGCCCTAACAGCAAGGAGCAACGACAAGGTCAAGACGGAAGGGAGGCCATGAATGACGGCGAAGTCGCTTAGCATGAATCCTGGCAATAAATTGTCTATGTTTTGCATGTTGAATGATAGCAAGGCCTGAGATGAAATCGGCTTGATTACCGTATTCTGTGCCAAAACCATTCACTTCCTCGAGCCAATGGGGATTAAGAGATGCGCTTCTCAGAGCTTTTAACAGTTAGGGCGAAGAGTAGATCGCGTAAGGTGGAGAGGAAGGTTAAAGTGAAAATCACGGTAACGTGTCTTCACTTTAACTTCACTCTCTACGGATCCAGAGCGTCGGTACTACGCACATCTTTTAACTGCTTGATAGCGTTTGCTTAGTGAGTCGCCATATACAATCTTTCTTGGAGGACCACTTCGGGAGGAAGACCTGCTAATGTACCAGAAAAGAATCGAATCAACCCGACAATCTGAGAAGTTAGTCGAGGATGATATGCGTATCAGCTTAACAATTTATGACATTCCGGTCAGCCTACTCGCGAAATTCAGCGAGAACACTAACAGACTGCATTATCCCGGAGGAGTAAGCGAAGCAGTCAAAGACTTAATACGAAAGGCCATTATGGAACAGGAATTGGCTTCTGACACGCTATTCAACACAGTTTGACATATCTCAGAGTAAGGAGTGGGAATTGAAGTGGTTAGGATTCAGCGCAGAGTTTCTAGGAAACGGTATCTCGGAAGCAAACAAGTGTACGAGTATGAACGCATGTCCTTGGATATTCCCCGCAAATTCCACAGCAAAGTCAAACCCTTCCTAAAACAAGACCTAAACATGGACCTGAGCATAAAAGGCAGCTACCTCGTAATCACTTTGACCCCCGCAAAAACGTTTCGGCACGCCGAATACGCCCCGCTAAAATCAGCCCCTGAAAGGCTTCAAACCCTTGAATTTTAACACGAAAATGCAAATCGTGCTTAAATATCTGCCAGCCGAAAAGCTTTTCGCTAGGGGCGTTTCTGCCCGCCGAAACGTTTTGCCGGGGGTTTCGCCACACAAAAACATGTCTATTAATGTAAATAGGCTCTTCCGCGCAAGTTTTCTTGACCGGGCCATGGTGTTTAGCGTGTGGCGAAGGACAAGAGGAACAGTGGAAGAATCTCAGTTTTCAAGGGCCGAGAAGCCAGACTTAACCGCGCCATATTCCAAGCTCTAGCCATCAAAGGCTTACAGACAATATACGATATCCACAAGAGACTAAGAACAATGAGAGGGCTGAGGTACACTCACTATGGAAATGTCAACAAGCGAGTGAGGGATCTGCAATATCTGGGGTACGTCAAAGAAGCGCGTGTCAAGAGTACTAAAGCGGGTTTTGAAGCAACCGAATACGAGCTAACAACCAGGGCCTACCTAGCTCTACTGCTCGATTCTATCAACCTTGAAGATGTACTCAACCGAATGGATGAAGATCTCGCATCCGAGATCTTGGCTGCAATAGCAACGTTGACATAGAGCGTGGAGACCGGATAAGACGATGGCAGGTTT
>JALHSY010000118.1 GCA_022865455.1 Candidatus Bathyarchaeota archaeon | reverse complement strand
CTTTAAACCGTGTTGGCCAGCAGACACTTGGAGTTCCGTCCATGTCTCTTCTGAAGGCGTTTCTGCTCAACTGGATAATGGACTTGAATGCTCCGCTTGAAGAGCTTCTGGAGAATCTGGGAGAGGAGCAAGACGTCGAAGCCTCACTGATGAAGTTCGGCTCCTCCAAACCCAAGGCAGTCATGGTCATTCCATCAGTTCATCCAGGACCTTTCAAAAACGTTGGAAGCAGCGCCCTGCCGTCAATGCTGAAATCAGCCCTGCAAAAGAAACTTAACTGCGTGGTGTGCGTTCCTCATGGTTTGTTCGGTCATGAATTGGATTTGGCTTCGCAGGCTCAAAATCAAAAACTAATCAACCGTATCCTTGAATCAACAGACTTCGAAGCTGCAGAAGCCAAAGCAACACCGTTTGTTACTTTCAGCAATGGAGCTGCTACTGCCTGTTGCCAGATCTTCGGAAAGTTCGTCTTCGTCTCCTTCACGCTTGCGCCTAAGACAACTGAGGACTTACCTCCAGATTTGGGGCTATACGTCCGAGAAGAAGCAGAAAAGCGAGGATTGACCTGCTCTGGCGTTGTCAACGCTCACAACAGCATTGACGGAGTGGCAAACATGCAGGAATCCTTGGACGAACTGAAGGCAGTTGCAGTCGCTTGTCTTGAGAAGGCTGTTCTGCAGGAGCGCGTGCCCTTCCAAGTTGGTGCAGCCACGGTCATACCAGAAGAGTTCACGATAAGAGAGGGCATGGGACCGGGCGGCATCACCACAATCGTGGTTAAGGTTGGCAAACAGAAAACGGCGTACATAGTCATCGACGGCAACAACATGGTGTCCGGCTTGCGCGAAAAGGTTCTATTAGCTCTTCACTCATTGGGCATTGACGATGGCGAAGTTTTCACGACAGACACCCACGCTGTGAGCGCCGTGATACTAAGCCAACGTGGGTATAATGCGGTTGGCGAGGCAATGGACCATGAGAGACTGATTGCCTATGTCAAAGAGGCAACGGCTGCTGCAATGTCTAATCTCGAAAGTGTTAAGGCAGCGAGTTGCTGCAACATAACCGTCCCTAACGTCAAGGTTATTGGGAAGAAACGGTTGGAAACCCTGTGTCTCCTCGTGGACAGAACTATTCAGAAAGCGAAGAGGATCGTTGTGCCGATTTTTGGCATCAGCGGCTTGTTTTTGATGTTGATTTTGCTGTTCGTTTAACCTAACACTAATATGGCAGAACTTTCAGATTGCCTTTTGAAGCTAAATCGCCGCTCGAAGCTCTTGTTTAAGCTCGTAAACCGAAAGAAGCTCCACACAAGTAACGCAAACAGTCTGGAGACGAAAATATGGGGAAAGTCGTGATAGACGAAGAGTTCTGCAAAGGTTGCACGCTTTGCATTAATGCCTGTCCGCAGCATCTTCTGCGAACTGCAAAACGCGTCAGCAAAACGAGTTACCACCCAGCGGAGCTTGTTGACCCTGAAGGCAAGTGCACAGGATGTGGTTTATGCGCGTTGGTATGTCCGGATGCTGCAATCCAGGTTTACCGTGAAAAGAAGGCGGGTGTGAAGGAGAAATGACTGAAAAGAAGTTTATGGCTGGAAACGAGGCAATAGCTGAAGCTGCCGTTCAAGCTGGATGCAGATGCTATTTTGGCTACCCGATAACGCCGCAGAACGAAATCGGTGAATACATGTCTTGGCGGCTTCCGCAGGTCGGCGGGTGTTACCTTCAGGCAGAGAGCGAAGTGGCCTCCATTTACATGGTGTTTGGAGCCGCTGGAGCTGGCACAAGGGTCATGACGTCTTCTTCAAGTCCTGGAATCAGCCTGATGCAAGAGGGAATCTCATACATTGCAGCCGCTGAGCTTCCGTGCGTCATAGTGAACATGATGCGAGCTGGACCGGGCCTCGGCGGGATACAGCCTTCTCAATCTGACTATTTCCAAGCAACAAAGGGTGGCGGGCACGGCGATTATCACATGCTCGTGCTGGCTCCACACACCGCACAGGAAGCTGTGAACCTTACCATGTTGGCCTTTGACCTTGCTGACAAATATCGCAACCCAGTCATGATTTTAGGAGACGGCAACATTGGGCAAATGATGGAACCCGTTGAGTTCAAATCGCCTGAGAAGCCTTTTGTCGCCAGGAAAGAATGGATTGTTACTGGAGCTAAAAATAGACCTCGGAACATCATCAAGACCCTCTTTCTCGATCCAGTGATTCTTGAAAAACGCAACTTGGCTATGGGGGCCAAACTTCGTGAGGCCGTGAAGAATGAGGTTCGTTTCGAGCCTTACATGATAGAAGACGCTGACATTGTGATTGCAGCTTATGGCACAGTGGCGCGGATTGCCAAAACTGCGATAAAGATTCTCCGCGAAAAAGGCTTGAAGGTTGGGCTTCTTCGTCCGATCTCACTTTACCCGTTTCCTTATCAAGCCTTTGCCCAAACCGCAGAAAGGGTGAAGAGCATTTTGGTGGTGGAAATGAGCCTTGGTCAAATGGTCGAGGATGTCAAGCTGGCAGTCTGCGGCAAGAGCCGGGTGCACTTCTATTGCAGGGTAGGAGGCATGGTTCCAAGCTACGACGAAATCGTAGCTGAAGTGGAAAAGATTGCAAAGGAGGTCAAGTGACATGGAGATGGAAATGGTTTCTGGAAGGCCGAAGACTCTTCTGCCAGTGCCAACACATTATTGTCCTGGATGCGGCCACGGTGTCATACATAGGCTGGTGGCCGAGGTAATAGACGGGCTTGGAATCCGGGAGAAGACAGTTGTCGTTGCCCCTGTGGGGTGCGCTGTCCTTCTTTACAATTACTTTGATGTTGACGCGTACGAAGCGGCTCACGGACGCGCTCCCGCAATTGCAACGGGATGCAAGAGGGTTAACCCTGAACTTGTGGTGTTCACGTATCAGGGAGACGGCGACTTTGCAGCAATCGGAACAGCGGAAGCCGTTCACGTCGCTGCCCGCGGCGAAAAGATTACCACAATCTTTGTCAACAACGCGGTTTACGGCATGACCGGCGGGCAAATGGCGCCAACCACGCTTCTCGGACAGAAGACCACAACAACCACTAGTGGCAGAGCCTCAGAGACTGCCGGTTTCCCGATCAGAATGAGCGAAATGATTGCCACCCTGCCAGGCGCAGCCTACGTCGCGAGAGTAAGTGTAAGCAGCCCAAAGAACGTGGCTCAGGCCAAGATGGCGGTTAGAAAGGCTTTTGAAACGCAAATCAAGGGTTTAGGTTACTCACTCGTGGAGTTCCTGTCGCAGTGCCCCACAAACTGGCACATGACACCCGTTGAATCAGTAAGGTGGGTTGAAGAACAGATGGTGCCCTACTACCCGCTGGGCGAACTCAAAGTGCCTAAGGAGGAATATTAATGGGAAAGACAAGCAGGAAAGCCTTCTACGAAGATGTCGTGATGGCTGGCTTCGGCGGTCAAGGCTTGATGTTCATCGGAAAACTCCTCGCCTACAGCGCCATGAAAGAAGGCAGAGCCGTCACTTGGATTCCTTCCTACGGTCCAGAGATGCGAGGCGGAACCGCTAACTGCACCGTCGTGGTTTCAGATGATGAAATAGGTTCGCCAGTAACACCTCACCCTCGCGCACTTATCATCATGAACAATCCTTCTCTTGAGGCGTTTGAACCTAAACTGCAAAGCAATGGTCTGCTTCTGTCCAACAGCTCGTTCGTCACCCGACCAATAGCCAGAAAGGACATTAAGGCGATACCCATTCCCGCAAACGAGATCGCAACCGAAATGGGCAATGAGAAGGCAGCCAACATGGTTATGCTCGGCGCCTACATTGCATGCACTAATGTTGTGTCTAAGGAAAGCATCGTGGAGGGCCTGAAGGAACTTTTCGGCAAGAAGATTGACCTTTTGGATACAAATATACGCGCGCTTGAAGAAGGCATGAAGTCCGTTCGACAAAAGGCATGTACTTAGTGTGTCTGATTTCCCACCGTGCGGAAAAAT
>JALHSY010000117.1 GCA_022865455.1 Candidatus Bathyarchaeota archaeon | reverse complement strand
CGGAATAGCCTTCATCATCGGCGGAACACTCGTCTACCTCTCAAAAACTGGAAAAGAAAACACAGACAACATAAACTACCTAGCAGCCATACTAATCGGCACAGCACAGGGCATAGCCACCATCCACGGAATTTCAAGAAGTGGAGCAACCATCGCAGTTGCCCTGCTGTTTGGACTGAAACGCGAAAAAGCCTTCAAATTCACCTTCCTACTTTCAATCCCAGCCATACTCGGAGCGTTGGGTTTGACTTTCTACAAGGAAAGAGCCATGCTCACGTCCACGGGAATAGGCTACACTGAACTTGCAGCCGGAGTAGTTGCCGCCACGCTCGTGGGCTATTTTGCCCTGAAACTGTTGCAGAGAATACTTGCCACGAAAAAGTTCCACTACTTCGCGTTCTACACTTGGGTGCTCGGCGCACTATTGATAGCGTTCAGTCTCAGCGGTTTCTAGCCATTTCGGCCTACCCGACAGAAACTCCGTCAGAAGCCTTGCAAACTCCTTGTTCTTCCTGTAAACCTCAACTATTTCATCATTCACCAAGGCCTTGAACCCTTTCCGAAGCTTTCGAGAAATCTGCTCCGCAACACCAGCACTTCTTCCGCCCCCAGCAAGCTTTTCCCGAAGCAAAATGCAAGCGTCCGTATACTTCCTTCGAACCTGAACAACCCATCTTCCATCCTCAATGTAGGGTCCTGAAACAGTGCCTAAGCCATTCTGATGTTTTGCCAAAAACTTTTCACATTCATGCTCCTTTTCAAGTGGCGGTCCAAGATGGCTCTTCACCGTCGGGATACAGCAGTCCTCAAGCTCAAAGATGAACATGTTAATGGTTTTCTCATCGCTCCAAGCAAGGTCTCTCAGGATTTCGAAATCACTGAGCTTGAGAAGCTTTCGCAATGAACGCTGAGACTTGTAGAGCTGACCCCACAGGATGTCCGGCACAACATCAACCTTACCGAGGCATAAGAAAACAATGGCAGAACCGCGCTTCTTCAGTTTCTGTTTCAGCTCTTTCACAGAGAGAGGCGTTGTCTCTGGCGGATAAAAGAAGCCTAGACTTGGACTTTTCAGAAAGGCTCTTGAATCCACCACGAAAGTGTGAAGTTTCAGCGGCTGCACGGCTGACGCAACGTTTCTTCCCTTGTCAACAGGGTCAACAATCACCAACGGCTCCTTGAACAGAAGCCCAAGTTCATTCTCTCTTTCCTCGTAGTAGCTTTCAATGTCAACGACTATCCTATGCCTGTGCTGGGCGAAGGACTTCAGCGTGTTTTGGAACGACTCGTAATGCAGAATCAAAAGCTCACAGAGGTAGCCGCTGAAACCACCAATCTTAATCTCAGCCCCGTAAACGCCTATTCCTTTCATAAACTTCTTGAGCAGACGCACTTCACTGCGCATCTTCGCGTCCAGATGTCCGTTCACGTAGTCCGTGTGGAAAGGCGTCCGATCTGTCGCGCTGAGCCATTCCCCTTTCTTGACATCATAGCACGGCACAATGTTCACTCTGGTCTTGTCGACCACTGCCTCAAGGTATGGGTGCTCTGCAAACCTCTCAATCTGCTTCGAGCCTCTTGCGGCCTTTCTGGCTATTCCCAGGCTGACATCTCCGAGGGAAGCGCGAGGGATTGTCTTTGGCACACGCATGAAGATATCAATGTCAGGTTCTCCGCTAAGCCACGTGTCCTTGGCAACTGAACCTTCAAGTCGAACAGTAGACTTGACACCAAACTCCTTTGAGGCATCCGCAACTTTCCTCAGCAGCTTCTCCGCCAAGACCTCGATCTTAGCGCGTTCCTTCTTTTCAGGCGTAACCTTCCCCAGAACAGTCCTGCAGACTTGCTCCAATTTCTCAGGCATGAACCCTATTCCTTTCCTTTATTGCTGCGGACAAAACTCCTTGAGCGTTGAGTAAATCGGCCCTCTCGGCGTCAAATCGCTTCTCTTAAGATTCAAACACTTAGCACCAATAACCCCAAACTCGCAGTTCTCGTTCTCCGAGAGGCACTTGGCAAGCTCAACGCGGTTTCTCCCAGACCTGACACGCGCAATCGTCAGATGCGGACTGAAGCCCTTCGGATCAGGCGCAAAACCCAGCCCAAGCAGTTTGGGCTCGAGCTGTTCAAAGATGCTCCGCAGTTGATCAGCGCCTTGCGTGATTCCTGCCCACACCACTCTAGGATAACGTGGGTTTGGAAAAGCCCCGACGCCGTGAAGTCTGACGTCAAACGGGGTAAACTGAACCTTCTTCATTTCTTCGAAGATCTTCTCAACCGTGCTTGGCGTAATGTTCCCGAGAAATCTGAGAGTCATGTGAATGTTCTTGGGCTCAACAAGTTTCAAGTCAGCCCCTGTCTTCGTCAGCATGGTTTGAACTTCTGTCATCCTTTTCAGAACCGATTCGCTGTCAATGTCGAAGGCTATGAAGCTTCTTATCCCCTCAGCCACTGATCTCACTTCCAATGTGTCTAGGTTTTCCCTTCATATATGGTTTAACATGTCCACTCTTAAAACTGGCTCAGGCTTGCAAAGCCAAAACATAAAAAAGGCACTCACATACAAAACGACTGAAAGGACGACTGAAAATGAACAGCAAGCTCGTCGTAGGCGTTGCAGGAATGCCAGGCGCTGGAAAATCCTTGGTGGTTGAAGCCGCCGTACAAAACGGCTACGACCTTGCAGTGATGGGCGACGTTGTTAGAGAAGAAGCGGAAAGGCAGCATTTGGAGCCGAGCCCAGAGAACATTGGAAAGATAATGCTTGAACTCAGGCAGAAAGAAGGGAAAAGCGTCGTGGCAAAGAGATGCATCCTGAAAATAGCCAAGACGGAAAGACACAAAGTTGTCGTCGATGGAATAAGGAGCCTGAGCGAAGTTGAAGAGTTCAAGAAGCATTTCGAAGAATTTGTTCTTCTAGCCGTTCACGCTTCTCCAGAAACAAGGTTCAAACGGCTCTACAATCGCCAAAGAAGTGACGACCCCAACAGTTGGGAAGTTTTCCATGCAAGAGACATGAGAGAGTTAGGCGTGGGATTAGGAGAAGCTATAGCTATAGCTGAGTACGTTGTAGTGAATGAGGAACAGGCAGAAATTGTGAAGGAGAAAATCAGGAAAACGTTGGGGGAAGTTGAGGAAAAATGGATGAAGTGAGCGTTCATGTGGAAGCTGAAATCAACCCCACCGAATCTGAAGAAAGAGTGAAAAGAGCCGTCGAAAACGTCTTCGGAAGCATACCCGCAGAAATCAAACCGCTACGTAAAGGCAGCCTCCTCGTTGCCGAAGCCATTGGAACGGAGACGCTCAGCAAACTTTACAACTTGCTTCGAAGGGAACGCATCCGAGACGCGGCAAGAAAGATTCTGTTCGAGGGACTGGACGGGAAGGCTGCTAGTTTCTGCTTGAACAAGCAAGTGGCATACGCTGGACACATTTCCTTCTCCAAAGACACCGCGGAATCGCCCCTAGGACCGATAAGAGCTAAGATAAGATGCGAGAACCCGCGCATGCTCATTGGTTGGCTTACCTCAAAAGACGTTTAACACAATGAAGACAGCTTCATGGTCGCAGAGCCTTTGACTGAAAAAGCAACGGTGACGGAAAGGGGCGCAGTTCTGCTAGGTAACTATGTGGCATGCGATGCTTTTGACGAATCCAGGCCATTGAGAGTTGTAACACATGCTCACGCCGACCACATGGTTGGTTTGCAACGAAGCGTCAGAACGTGCGAGAAGATTTTGACCACAAAGGCCACGAAAGACTTGATTGACGTAATGCGAGGCCCACTTTTTCTCATGGGCGGCTTCGTCGAAACCCTCGATTACGGCAAGACCATGCAATATGAAGAGGAACGAATAACATTTTTCAAAGCAGACCACATCCTAGGAGCCGCTCAGGTGCTCGTTGAAGATTCCCAGGGAAAAAGAATCCTCTTCACCGGAGACTTCAGGATCAACGAGACTCCAGTCATAGGCGCCGACATCCTCGTGATAGAAGCCACGTATGGAAGCCCACGATGCAGACGCTCATTTGGAACCGATTTGAAAAGCCTCCTCGTTTCCTTGGTGGAAAAGGGGCTGGAACAAGGAATTGTCTACATTTTTGGCTATCACGGCAAACTTCAGGAAGTCATGCAGATTCTGCACGACGCGAATGTTCGAGCCCCTTCGGTCGTGCCGGAAAGAGTGTTTCAGGTCTCCAAGGTCTGCGAGAAACACGGTATGCGCGTGGGGCGTTTAGTGCTGGCAGAGGAATGGGAGGCAAGGGAGCTTCTCAGGAACAACTCGTCATGCTTGGCTTTCTACCACATGGACGCAAGAAGCCGAATCAGCCAAGACGCCTTCCGCATTTACGTGAGCGGATGGGAATTTGACGCACCAGTTCGGGAAGTCAGCCACAACGAATACATCATCGCCCTGAGTGACCACTCAGACTTTGACGGCCTAATCGAATACGTAAGACGCTCCAAACCACAGCTCGTCATCACGGACAACCACCGCGTGGGCCACGCTGAGACACTGGCCAAAGAAATCCACAGAAGATTCGGAATCTCGGCCGTCGCCCTCCCCAAGCGCTAGCCTTCGCAGAAGCAGTCAATGTATGAGAAGCCTATTGGATTGCGTGTGGCATATATTACGACAGAAGATTCATTTCTGTGTAGTCAGATTGTATGTATAATTCGGATTTGGATTCCGAATTCATACGACTTAAATAAAAAGAAACCAGACATTGGAGCACGGTACCGAAATTGGCGCCCCCACTGCAGCCAGAGTTCTTCGTACTGTTGGGCGTAGACCTTTTTCTAGCAATGAGTCTGCTGACGTGCCTGCTTGAAAGACACTTTCCATGGCAACTGTCATACCTCTACCAATTAGCAGCATTGGTTGGGTTTGGACAACTGCTTGTGAGCAAAGAATTCATGGTCTTCTTTGGAGATTACATGCGGTTCTGGTACGGTTTTCTATACCTGATCGTGGCTCTGGCAAACATAGTCGCCGTCAACGCATACCTCGGAATAATGAAGAAACTAGTGAAATACGCAAAAGCCTTCACTCTGACGATCACTTTTCCAGCCTTGTCCCTGGCTGTCTTCTTCCTGGCAAACTATGCTGAAGTTGCAGTTCATCCGCTGGTGATGGTTCCACAGATGTCTTGGGAAACGACTTTCATAGGAATAGTCTCTTTCGACACTTTCGTGGTGGGGCTGGGCACGTACGTCTTCTTCAAACCCAAATGGTGGTACATAGCCGTCGGCGCAGGCACAGCGATAACGGGCGCAGGAGTGTACGCTTTGATCAAGCCAACGTGGGGAGAAGCCGCCTTCGTACTGTCAGCCATAGGTCTAGCAGTAGCCTGCGTCATAGTCTTGGGGACAAGCGTCTACGTGCTCGCAAGAATATGGAGAGAAACCCTGAAGGAGAGAAAGCGAAAGAAGGAGGTGAAACAATAAATGAACATAAACTGTAAAAAAAGTCTAAAGTTTGTCACATTAGTAATAACAGCCATGCTGATAGCGACGGTAAGTGCAGAAGCATACAGGTACATGTATATTGAGGGTACAATCACTGTTGGTGGCATTAAACTTATGTGGATACAAGGCTCAGATGTTCCAGGCGCTACAATAATTGGCGGTACAGCAACTATCAGCTTAAATGTAGAAAACAATACTGCGGTCAACTTTACAGAAGCTCTCTTCTTAAAGAATAACGACACAACTACCGCTTATGACTATAACATAACTGTATTACAGCCCCTTGCAGGAACCGACTTTGAGATAGCAAAGCTACACATTTACGAAAACAATACAACCCCAGGAACTTGGACATACCTTAGCTCTGTGGATCTAACAAGTTCCAGTAGCAACTATCAAAGTACTCTAGCTCCGGGTAACTATACACGAATAACAATTGAAGTGAAAGCCATAAAAGATTCGATCTCTGAATCATTCAAGGTTCAACTGGAATACTGGCCATAATCTCCCTTTCCCTTTTTTTGTTTTTGATTCTATTTTTGATTTTTTAGATGGAAGTATTGAACTGCATAAATTATCCTTATATGTGAAATGAAAAATATTTTCACTTGTTTTTGGGATCAACATGCACCACTACATGGTCAATACGTAGACATTTAAAATCGCAAATTCCAGAAGCATTTTTATCCCTATCATGTCGATACTTAAAGGCGATGGTGAATGATCTCATGAACAAGTCATCAATGATCTCGGGCTTCTACAAGCTTAACCCTAAGGAGCGTTTGCGGCTTGTCAAAGACCTGGCTGATCTG
>JALHSY010000116.1 GCA_022865455.1 Candidatus Bathyarchaeota archaeon | reverse complement strand
CCACGTGATGCAGTACTTAGGCGACGTCAAAAGCGTGGACACCCACTGATGAAAGCAAGAAGGCACAGAACATGATTATATATTTTGTCGATATCCCCCGCGGATAAGTGGCGCTCCAATTTCCTCCGCTTAGTACAAAGTTTAACTATGCTACGGCGACATTGTTTAATAGGATGAGTTGCCGATGTTGAGAGGTGTTCATTTTCTTCTCACATACAGGTGTGACTTGGAATGTGACCACTGCTTTGTATGGAGTAGTTCCAAAGCGAAAGGTGTGTTCACCACGGAACAGATAAACAACATTCTCACTGAATCAAAGAAGCTAGGAACTGTAGAAACAGTCTCAATAGAGGGAGGCGAACCCTTCCTGTATTACCCAATCATGGTGAAAACAGCAAGAAGAGCCATGGAGCTCGGTTTCCGCGTTGAAATCCTCTCCAACTGCTATTGGGCCACCTGCGCGGAAGATGCCCAGGAATGGTTGATTCCATTTGCTGAGGCCAAGAACGTTGAACTGACCCTGAGCAGCGACCTTTACCACGGAGAGAAATGGGCAACTGAAGAGGTGAAAAACGCTGCGAAGGCGGCGAAGGCATTGAACTTGAAGGCTGACATATTGGCTGTCAAGTATCCCTTTGCCGAGATTCCTTGCCCAAGTGAGATTGAAGGAGCGAAGGTTGGCCTCTGGGACCTAGCTTACAGAGGTCGGGCCTTCTCAAAATTCACGGAAAAAGCAAGTAAGAAAAGCTGGTCCGAATTCACGAAGTGCCCTTTCGAAAACTTTACCCGTCAGGAGAGGGTGCACGTTGACCCGTTTGGATACGTTCATGTTTGCCAGGGTATTTCAATTGGTAATGCGTGGGAGAAACCGTTCTCAAGGGTCATCAGCGAATACAACCCATGTGAAAACCCGATCCTTGAGCCTTTGGCTCGTGGCGGCCCGGTAGCATTAGTTGAGAAGTTCAACTTGCCTCACGATGAAATCTACGCTGATGCATGTCATCTTTGTTATGCTGCCCGCTTGTCACTGCGTCACGGATTCTCAAGCATTCTGGGCCCCGACCAAATGTACGGAGAACTCGGACAATAGTAGCCAGAGTAACGTGTGGAAGTTATAAAGAGCAAATCCTCTACTTAGAAAGGTTTGGGTGGTATTGTGCTAACGAAGGAGGAAGCGCTCAGTTTAGTGAAGAAGAGTGTTGGGAAAAAGAATGTTGTTTATCATATGCTTGCTGTGGAAGCCATAATGCGGAGCCTGGCCAAGCATTTTGAGGAGGACGAGGCGAAGTGGGGTTTGGTTGGGTTGCTTCACGATATTGACTATGAAAAGACGGAGGCGACACCCGAGAAGCATAGTCTCTTAGCTGAAGGCATGCTACAGGGTTTGGTTTCTGAAGAGATCATTAGAGCCGTTAAGACTCACAATCATCCGCACACGCATGTCATGCCTGAAACTCGAATGGAGAAGGCTCTGATCGCTTGCGACGCCATCTCAGGCCTACTTGTGGCATGTGCCTTAGTGATGCCCTCAAAGAAGTTGGCGGACGTCAAGGTTGAGTCCGTCGCAAAGAAGTTTAAGGACAAAGATTTTGCAAGGGGGGCAGACAGGGGGAGGATTGTGGTGTGCGAGGAGATCGGTGTTCCAAGGGAAAGATTCTTTGAGATCGCATTGAATGGCCTCAGATGCACGGCTCCTGAAATAGGTCTATAGGAGCAGAGTTGATGCTCGAATTCTTAAATAGGAAAGCGGGTTTCTAATTAGGGACGTGAAGGTTCGAGGTTACGACTCATGGCGGACACGGTCAAAGAAATTGAACTGAAGAAGATCAGCCCGAGCAAGCTCAATCCACGATTGGAAGTGAACATTGAACGTCTTAACGAACTCGCTGAGAGCATAAAAGAGGTTGGACTACTTGAGCCGATCATCGTCAGGCCGCTGGCCAACGGGTTTGAAGTTGTGGTTGGAGAGAGACGGTACAGAGCATCGCAGCAGGCCGGACTCGAAAAGATTCCCGCTATTGTAAGAGATTACAGTGATGATGAAGTCGTTGAGCTGAACCTCATCGAAAACGTCCAAAGAGAGGATTTGAGCGCCGTCGAAAAAGGAAAAGTGTGCAAATACCTTCTTGGCAACTGTCCAGATAAGTTTCCTTCTCAAACCGCATTAGCCAAGAAGATCGGCGTTAGCGGCGATACTGTTTCGCTCTGGTTGCGAACGGTAGAGGTCGTCCCTAAGGAAGCGCAGAAATACGTTGCACCTTCAACAATTTCAGGCGACGTTCCAGAAGGCAAGATTGACTATTTAACAGCCGTGAAAGTAGGGCGCGCGGTTGAGGAACCTGAGAAGAGAGTGGAAATCATCAGGAAACTGGCCGAAAAGAGGCTTCCTTCTAAGGAGAGAACAGAGGTCATTAAGCAGGTGGCTCTTAAGCCTGAAAAGCCTATAGATGAAATCATTGAGGAAGTGGCTAAAGCTCCGTATGAAATGCAGTTCAGTGCTAGCGACAAGGAACCGTTGCTTCAAGGCACGAAAACCCAGACTTCCCGAATAGATGCTCCAGCCCCCAAGGTCAAGGCGGGAGCAATTGTTCGCGCTACCATATGGGAGCCGCACGTGGCAGACCTGCGAATTACGTCGGTCGAGAGGAAGAAGCTCAGGTACTTCGATGAAGAAGATGCAAAAAGGGAAGGAGGCTGCACGCTGGAGGAGTTCAGGAAAAGATGGAAAAAAACTAATGGAGAATGGGACGAGAACCAGCTTGTGTACGTGTTACACTTCGAGAAGTTGAAGTAGTTCCCCAGGCTGCGCGAGAAGGTGCTGATTAGTGATCATTTGGCATCAATGATGGCAACATATCCAACGCTATGAAGGAACGCTATCATTCTCTGATCATCCTGTATTCTTGCTCACTCTTTGCTCCCACACCTAACTCAGCTGCTCTTCTTATCTGCTTGTAGCTCCACGCATTCTCAGTCAGGCTTGTCCCTTCATAGCCTTTTATGACTTTTACCGCTTCTACGTCTAATGCTACTCTATCTCCAGAAGCCATCACCACATTTGAGTTGCGAATTTCGCCGCAGGCTGCCCCGTCTGAGATGAAGCATTTCCTTCCATCGATGATTATGAGGTTTGGATGCGTAACTAGGTTCAAATCGGCAATTTTCTCCTCTAGCTTTCTTGCATGCAGTCGCATTCTTTCGTTAGGCTTCATAAAGCCAACAGCGAGCTTAAGACTCATGGTAAACTTGGCCCACCTGTGGGTTTTCATGCAGCAGACGTAGACGAGCTTTCTTGCCTTCAAAGCAGTTTCAGGCAGACTCACGGTTCTGAGATATTTCCCACCAGTGTGGGCCCTCACCCACTTGCCTTCGTCAAAGGGAACAACTTCTGCGCTAGCCTCCTCAGCCTTTTGGAGCATGCCTGTCTCCTCCAAGACCTTGCGAGTGCAAAGCGAAAACATTGATGAATCCCCGAGAATAACTCTAGAGGCTCCATACTCGTACAGCAACTCTATGACAGCTTTGACGAAGTCTGGATCGCTTGAACCGGGCGAAGCGTCTCCTGTGTTGAAGTTGGGCTTCAATAGTATCTCATCGCCTTTCTCAACGATTTTGCTGAAGCCGCCGATCAGGTCTACAGAACGCAGAACACTCTCCTTGACGTTGCTCGCTGCCTTTACACTGCTGACAAGTGCCTTGCCGCCTTCCACGAAAGAATTGGCAGTAACTTTGCCGATTCCAGCTTCAGCCATTATCGTAAACAACCGACTGATACATTCACTCTCCGAAATTCTAGCCTTCTGCTAAGAAAAGCTTCGCACGAAAGAAACGAATCGTGTGCGTCACTGCATACTTCAAAACGGTCAAAATCCCAATCCGTACACGTCGCAGGTTCTCTTGGAGAATCCGGCTTTCGGAAGTTTGGGCAATTGCTATGCTATGTACTTAAGTTCAGCGTTTGGAAGCGAGAATGCTAGGCTTTCCGCTCAAGGAAATGAATGTTGTCGAAACCTTCTTTCGCTTTTTCTTCTTGTTCTTTCAGCCAATTCTCGTAGCGATTTGCTCTATCCTCTCGTAGCTCTCTTCAATCCTGTAGGTTTCTTTTTGGTATCCAAGTTTCTTGCATTTTGTGAAATCCTCACATGAATAGCAGTTCCTTAGATCCTTTCCCTTACAGCAGGTCCTGACTTCGCACGTTGGCATTCCGCCGCCCTGGAAGCAGCCCTTGCAGCCTGAAACAGCAAAACAATTCAGCCCCTTCACAAAGTTGCCAAATTCAAAATCTCGTGTTACGTATTGTATCCAATCTCCATACTTGTATGCTTGAGCGAACCGCTTCAGCTCTTCCGCCGCCTCAGGGATTCGTGATTGCATACCGCAGTGGTTACAACAGACCCCACAGTAATCGATCATCACAGCCTTACTCAACTCAATCAACTCCCCACATTAGTTCTTTCATGTACTCATTAGGGACCTGCTCTTTGCCCCGATGCATCAATTTCATGGGAATAGAGGCAGAAAAGCCCAGACTTGCACAACAACCTTGCGGCTACCTATATAGAGGGGTAAACTGGCTGCTGAGAGATTTTCTCATCGCCGCTCCGGCTCAATTCAAGAAAACTGGAAGATGCATTCCTTAAGCTCTTAGCAAAGGTCAGTTAGCTGAGCGCAGACTACACTATGTACCTGTCTGTTTTCTCGAAGTCTTTCACGATTTCCATCACCCTCTTGGGAGCGTTGACACTCTGCAGCGGAATTCCTTTAAGCAGAGACCACGGACTTCGCTTCGCAACCTCAGTGACAATGTATTCTTCTCCGAAGCACTTCTTCGCGATCTCGTAGACCATCCGTCTGACTTCTACTTCAGAATATTCGCCTAACGCGTGTAAATACTCATGAACCAGCAGATTGTAGATCAGAGCGTTAACGACACGTTTCGACTCAATCGTGGCCTCAACGATCTGAACCAAGGTACGGTTCAAAACAATGTTGTTCGTCCCTATCGGATGGTACGCGCCGAGTTGGATGGGCAAGTCGTCAAGGAAAAGCATCATCCCTGCCCTGCGCTTATGCACTGAAAAACCAACACTGCCCTTAGCAATATCCCAGACTTCCCCGTAACTCGCAGCACTCTCCAAACGGGTGCGATAGTCCTTTACAGTTGGGGATTCCTCTTCGCCCATCAGCATCCTTACTCCAACAGTAGCCTGATTTGTTCGAGGCTTTTATCAAATGCGGAGCGATTCACCTAAACTCGGCTTTGGACTTGCCTAATTTCTTGTCCAAGCATGCCCTGACAAAGCCGTAGTATTCAGGGTCTGGTCT
>JALHSY010000115.1 GCA_022865455.1 Candidatus Bathyarchaeota archaeon | reverse complement strand
GCGCGACTTGAAAAGCCAATCCCAACCAACTGGGCCACAGACGAGAAAGGCGTTGCTACCGACAACCCAGCGCGAGTTCTCCAAAACATCGCCAGCCGAAGCGGAGGAGGCTTGCTTCCTTTGGGAGGCGCGTTGGAAGAGTCTGGCGGGCACAAGGGTTACGGTCTGGCGGTTGCCGTGGAGATTTTCAGCGCACTGCTTTCAGGCGCGCTCTATGCGAATCGTGTTTATCCGAAGACTGCTGATGGAAAACCTTTGCCGTCTGGGATTGGGCATTTCTTTGGAGCCATGCGAATCGACGCCTTCCGCCCCAAAGAAGAGTTCAAACGTGACATGGACGACCTTATCCATCGCTTGAAGAACGCGCCGAAAGCCGAAGGAGCCAACCGCATCTACATTCACGGCGAGAAGGAGTTCGAAGAAACTGAGCGACTGGCAAAACTGGGCGTTCCTCTGGTTCCTAAAGTCGCGGATGAACTGCGAGGGATTGCGAAGCAGCTGGGAATGAGTAAGCCCTTCTAGACTGCCGAGTACACATGCACTTATCACAGTCTTAATGGCTTGCCTTTTCGTTGCTTCTCTCTGCACTGGTCAAGAACGTCCACCGCACGGCGCAGATGCGGAATCGTTATAGAGCCACCAACAACCAACGCAACATTCAACGCCTCAACAATCTCCTCATCCGAAAGACCCTCCTGAACACAACGGATCACATGATAGGTTATGCAGTCATTGCAGCGCAGCACGGTGGAAGCAACCAAGCCAAGCAGTTCCTTCGTCTTCACATCCAAAACACCCTTCTCGTACGTGCGAGTGTCCAACGCGAAAAACCGCTTAATGCCCAGATTGCCCGCAGAGAGTATGCGCTTATTCATGCGTTCCCGATAACGCCTGAATTCGTCAAGATCGTCCAACGTTATCCCACAACCTGCTTGACGGCAAAAACCGCATAAAACACTTTGCATAAAGCGAGCTGCAAAACCGTGTTGAGAAAGGCTCAGAGAGGCAGGGTGTTCTACTGAAAGTTCAGTTCGAACGTTATCGGAACCTTCTCTCCCCACGACTGCCTGATAGGACATATTTTCTGAGCGATCTGGAAGACGGAATTGGCCTTCTTGCGTTCACGTTCGTCGTCCTTCTCCAGCTTGACCTTCATCTCGAAGTGCACGTTCGTGAAGATCAGTTTCTCCAGTCCCTGAGCATCCATCTTCACGGTTGCCTTGGTCTCTAGGCTTTTCATCCTCAGATGCGAGTTCCTTGCAATGAGTATGTACAGCGTGTTTATACATGACGCTAGGGACGCAGCGAATATTTCCTCTGGAACACAGTAACCTTGCTTTCCGCCAAACTCAGGCGGCGGACTCACCGTGGCAATGTGCTTACCCTTTACTGTCAAATCGCATTCGGTTCCGCTTTTCCAGCTGGCCGTACCTTCAAAATTGAATTCTGGCATAACATAACCTCAACGCTTGTTTTTCATAAGTTTTTCCTTTCTTGGGTGCCTCCCCTGAGGATTGTGATTGAGTCAGTGGTCGGAAAAGAGAAGGATAAATATCAGGTCAAACATTCTAGCTGAAAGAGGAAGCAGCACAATGCCCCACTGCAAGAATTGCGGAAGCGAGATGCCTGAAGACGCGGCTTACTGTCAAAAATGCGGAGCCCCTGTCCAGGCTGCGTCTGGGGTCAAGCTGGCTTTTTGGGGTGAACGGTTCGTGGCGTGGCTGATAGACGTCATAATCCTCAGCATCGCAATCGAGTTGATAAAAGCATTCGTGTGGGCTGGCTGGCCAGGCTTCCAGTTGGTGCCAGGCTTCCCCACTTGGATTCCGTTCGTCGATTTCGGGCTTGGCAACATTGTGCGATTCCTGTACTGGATGCTGATGGAGGGCGCCTATGGGCAGTCGCTCGGAAAGATGCTTATGAGGATAAAGGCGACGCGGCTGGACGGCAGTCCGATGAACATGGGTCAGGCAGCGCTGCAAAGCTTGGGGAAAGCCTTCCTTCTTCCGCTGGACTGTCTGCTGGGATGGATTCTTTATCTGAGGAGAAGGCAGAGACTGTTCAACTATCTGTCGGAAACTATAGTTGTGAAGACTTGACAGGAAACGTGAATAACTAGTTGGGCAATGCTTAAATTGTCCTTCTTATCTGTTGGACTTAGGTGGTGTCTGTGGGGTTTTGCACCAAATGCGGCAAGGAAATTCCTGAAGACGCCTACTTCTGCCCGAGCTGTGGCGCTAGGACTCTGAAAGGCAAGGAGGCAGGTGTCTCGGCTCCGTTGGATGAAGTGAGGGATGCACTTTCAACCATGGGAAGAGAACTGGAGAAGGCGTTCGAAACAGCTGCAAAAGAAATCCGAGGAGCCTTCGAAACTGTAAGAGAAAACGTCAAGCAGTCAACCCCCATTAGACCGGTCATCTGCAAGAACTGCGGCCAAAAAAATCTCAGCAACGCCAACTTCTGCACTAAATGCGGTAAAGAGCTTGTCAAGAAGTAGGAAACAGCACAGTGGGCGTTAGGTCTTCACAAGAACCATCGGCTGGCCACAACACACGAGAGTTCCTTTCCCTGCTTCCAGGACTTTGACCTTGTTTCCGCAAATCTTGCAGAGGTAGATGTCTCCAACTTTGGTCATTTTTCTCACCTCTTATCTGCTTTTTCATGAAGGAGAATGAGCGTTAGGAGCTTATCAGCTTGTATTTGCGGTTTTCGCAGCCAATCATCTCTTTTTCAAACAGCTTTCGCAAGGACTTGAAAACTTTCTTCTCAGACTCTCCGCTCTTTTCGGCGATTTCGGCAAGCGTCAACCCTTTGCCAGCGCTTTTCAACGTTGCAACGACAGCTTCGTCAACCTTGTTGAGTTTAACCATGACAACCATCTCAAGCCAAGTCTACACGCTTAGTTTTACTGTCTATGCCTTGTGTTTTCTTATAAATTTTTATCCTAACCAATATCATTATAGTGTCTAACTTGAAAAGGCAATAGCGTCTCTTTCATGGAGTGCTGATGGCGCGTGCCATACTACGTTTACATCATCCTATGCGAAGGAAACAGCCTTTACACGGGCTACACCAACAATTTGAATTCACGCATCAAGCTTCACAAGAAGGGAAAAGCTGCTAGATACACAAAAACGCACCGACCGAAGAAGCTGGTTCACGTCGAAGAATTTCATTCCAGAGCAGAAGCAATGAGAAGAGAAAAAAGAATCAAAAAGTTGAGCCACCTCCAAAAACTCAAGCTAGCACACTCTCAAACTAAGCGCCACAAGGCCAAGAAATAACTTGAAACGTTTTAGTCTGCTAGCGATCCACAGCGAAAAAAGAAAAAAGGATATCTGGAACTAAGCTTTGCTTTGGCGTAGTTTTTGGTCGAAGACAGTGCGTAGCAGCGAAATCGGCAGATATCCGTTAGCGGTTATGGTATCGTGGAAGAGCTTCTCGTCGAATTTGCTGCCCATTTTCTGTTTCATTTCTTTCTTTAACTGCAGGATGAGGTGTTTCCCAAGCAAATAGGAAAGCGGGTAGCCTGGGGTTTGGGTGTATCTTCTGACTTCGGCGACGGCGCCTTCTTTCGACAGTGCGGCTTCTTTCATGAGCATTTGCACGGCCTCTTCGAAGCTCATCTCGCCTCTTGAAAGTTTCACATCTACAATGATTCGAACAGCGCGCCAAATAGCGTCATTAACCTGTATCAGTTTTGATTCCATGTCTTTTATGAAGCCTTTTTCAGCCATCATTTGTTCGCAGTAGTGCGCCCAGCCTTCAACTGTCTCGTTGCCGTCTGCCAACAGGCGAACCACGCTTGCGCGGTTTGAGACTGCGCCTTGCAGGAAATGCCCGGGGTAGGCTTCGTGAACCGCCGTGTTTTTCAGCGAGTCGTAGTTCAGGTGTTTGCCCAGATTTCCCATGTCTTTCGGTCGGGTTACGATGTATACGCCTATTTGGGGCTTGTCATACTTGGCAGGCATCATCATGGCTGCGAAGGGAATCACAGGTGCAAGGAATAACGGTGTTTCCTTGACTACAAGCTTGTCTTCAGGATGAACGGTGGCTAGGTTGTTCTTTTCTATGAAGCGTCGTGCTTCCTCCATAGCGTCTTCAGTGGCTTTCAAAGCTTCTTCGAAGGTCTTTGGAGCGTTGCTTTCGATTTTCTTCATGATTTCTTCGTCTGGTTTTCCAGGGGCTATTTGCTGTGCGAGTCTCTTTCTTTCGGCTTTCAGCTCTTCCAGATATTTTTCGCCGAGGTGCAGAATCTCGTCTGAAGTCATGCCCAGGTCCCGGAGTTTGATGAGTCTTTCGAATTTTTCCTTGCCCAAAGCCCATTTCTCAGTGGTTCTGGGCAGGAGGCTGTTGAGCCATTCCATGTGTGCTTTCAGTGCTGGCTGGAGGTTTTCAACTGCTTTGATGAGTCTTTCGTAAACCTTGTCTGACACTTTGCCCTTGGCCACATAAAGCACAAACTGGAACAGTCCTCCTATGCTCTGGGCTGATTCGATGGCGATCTCTGTCCAGAGTCTTACTGGCTTTGATTTTTCGAATCTGGAGTGGAATTCCTCTAGGTACTTCGGCGTCTTCTCGATTCGCGCTGCTA
This sequence comes from Candidatus Bathyarchaeota archaeon, assembly GCA_022865455.1. Lineage (GTDB taxonomy): Archaea > Thermoproteota > Bathyarchaeia > Bathyarchaeales > Bathycorpusculaceae > 20-14-0-80-47-9. Next base: position 8,173 of record JALHSY010000115.1, on the reverse strand, counting down.
TTGCGTCCATTCTTTTTTCGAGTGGCGCATATTCTCGTGTGAGCATCATGAAGATGGTTCCGCCTATTTCGTCGAAGGCGTCGGGATTTAGCTCGTGCATCCGCTGTTCGTAGAAGAAGAATTTCGAGCTTTCATGGAATCTCTCGATTATGTCCCAATCCAGCTTGTGGTCTTCATTCAGTTCTTCACGTTTGACCGTGTCCCTCAAGCGTTTGATCCATTCTTCCTCAAGTCGGAGGTTTTCTATGAATCTGTCTGTAGAGCCCTTTGGTAACATGTAATCGTACGGGTCATGCCGTCCGAGAGAAGTGGCGTAATGCGGGTTGCTGTCAAGAAATTTCTTCATTGTTTCATCGAGTAGCTTTTCGAATTTTTCGTCTGCGTTCAACGGTTTTCACCTTTCACTTTTCAGAACATAAGGCACGACAGGATAATTAAGTCTTGACCAATGATGCGAAATCAACTTCTGGAAGCCAATGCTTCTTTGATTGGCCTGCTCGAAGATGATCGGGTGTGTTCTTTCTCGTCGTTAGGGGGACTGCTGTCGTTTGCTCCATGCTTCCTTGAGTTCGGAGACAAAATCCTCTTCGCCTTCAGCAATTCGCTTTTTGACTTCCTTCCAAGTGGCTGGGCAGCCCTTGTATTCTACTCGCACGATACCGTGAATGATTTTGTCAATCTCTCTCTTGTTTTCGTCTGTAACTTCTATTCCCGCTTTCCTGAAGACATGTTGAAGGTGCCTGAAATAGCAAGTCACAACAATCCGCTCCTAGAACACAGAAGGTAGTTTGAACTCATAACTCTCACATAGGACCGGTCTTCCTTTGCATTTCGGAAAGCTGATTCTGAAGCCTGTTTCTGAATTCCTATTGATGTTTCATAAAAGTTATCGACGGCAATGAGAGACTGTCATCTGATGATGAGCTCTAAGAAAGTCTTGGCATTTCTTCTTTTCATCGCGGCCCTACTTGCGGTATTCTCCCAGTCTGCCTCAGCGACAGCCACGCAATTCAGTGTTCAAGGTGGCGGAGAAGTGCTGAGAACTCTGAGTCTTGCCACTGACGATCATGTTCTGGTCAAGTTCACCATCGTTGGACAAACTGAGAGCACCATAGATTTCAACGTTACGGATCCGCATGGAAACGTGATGGCTGAGTTCAATAGGCAAGGCGATGTTCGCTACTCATTTGTCTGTAGTGATGAAGGCAACTATGTTCTGCATTTCTCCAACACCTTCTCGTCAGAGAGTAAGCTTGTCACATTAGACTATGAGATTGAACATTACCTATTTGGACTGCCGCAGATGCTCTTTCTGACCCTGGTTGTTGTGGTTATCTGTGTGGCGGCTGTGGCCGTGTTTATTCTCATGGGGAAACCACGATAAAGAAAGAATTCCCCCGTGTCTAGCCTTGCTCAGCATCATGTAAATCATTTATACTGACGTATGACAAATATCAGTCCAAAGTGAAAGCTATGCTTGTTACAAACAAGGACTTGTTAGTGCCTGCTAGGCGAAAGGGCTACGCTGTTGGCGCCTTCAACGTAAACAATCTGGAAACCGTGTTGGCAGTTGCTGAGGCTGCAACAGAAGAGAAGTCTCCAGCCATAATCGCGGTCACGCCCAGCGCCATCAAATACGCGGGGTTGCCCTACGTTTCAAAAATCGTCAAGACAGCCGCAGAATCTAGTTCGGTGCCGATGTCGTTACATCTTGACCACGGCGAAGACTTCGAAACCGTCTCCAAATGCGTTGCGGCGGGGTTCACGTCAGTCATGATTGACGGCTCGCATCTGAAGTTTGAAGAAAACATTGCCTTAACCAAAAAGGTTGTTGATTTGGCGCATCCGAAGGGTGTATCTGTTGAGGCGGAGCTCGGAAGGTTGGCTGGCATAGAAGAGAAAACGGTTGAAGAGAAAGAAGCAATTCTGACCGATCCCAACTCAGCGAAGGAGTTTGTCACTCGCACTGGCGCGGATGCCCTTGCTGTTGCCGTCGGCACATCTCACGGTGCGTACAAGTTCAAAGGTGAAGCCAAACTTGACTTTGAAAGGTTGAAAACCATCAGCGGAGAGATTGACCTACCTCTTGTTTTGCATGGAGCCTCAAGCGTTCCAGCGTGGATTATTGAAAAAGCCGCCAAGTATGGAGCCGAGCTCGGCGGAGCAAGAGGCATTCCAGAAGACCAAGTCATAAGAGCCATTTCGCTGGGCATTGCAAAGATAAACATCGACACGGATTTGCGGCTTGCGTTCACGGCAACAGTGCGTGAGGTGTTGGCAAACCAGCCTAAGGAATTTGACCCTAGGAAGATTTTGGGGCCGGCGAAGGAAGCTATGAAAGAGGTTGTGAAGGGTAAGATGCGCCTGTTCGGGAGCTCAGGAAAAGCGTAAAGAAGGGATAGAGAATGAAGGTTGGCATTTTAAGCGGCGGTGGCGATGCGCCTGGAATCAACGCGGTTGTGAGGGCCATTGTTAGAAAAGGCATTCAGAATTACCGGTATGAGATTGTTGGAATCAAGGAAGGCTGGCGGGGGCTTCTGGAGAACGAGTTCCTGCCTTTAGACCTGAAAGCCTCTTCTGGAATCCTCCCGCGCGGAGGCTCAATACTGGGTACGTCGAGAACTAACCCCTTCAAGAATAAGGATGAGCCCGAAAAGATAATGAAGAATGCGAAGAACGCTGGCATCGGCGCTGTTGTCGCCATCGGCGGCGATGATACTCTGAGCGTGGCCTATAAGATGGGCGAGTTTGGACTTAAATGCGTGGGCGTGCCTAAGACAATCGACAATGACTTGGCTGGAACCGACTACACGTTTGGTTTCAACACCGCAGTTTCGATAGCAACAGAAGCGCTTGACAGGCTTCACACCACAGCTGAGACGCATCAAAGAGTCATGATTCTGGAAGTCATGGGAAGATACTCGGGCTGGATTGCATTGGAGGCTGGATTGGCTGGCGGGGCAGATGTGATACTGGTTCCTGAGAAGCCCTTCGACATAAAGGAAGTGTGCAAGTACATCAAGCGCAGGCAGAAGAGAGGCAGAAACTTTAGCATAATAGTGGTTGCTGAAGGCGCCAAGCCCAAGGGCGGGCAAGAAATTGTGTACAGCGAGAGTGTGGACCAGTTTGGGCACATACGCTTGGGCGGTATTGGCTATTATCTTGGAAAGAAGATTGAGAAGTGCATGGAAATCGAAACCCGCGTCGTAGTCTTGGGACATATTCAACGGGGCGGTTCTCCCACTGCGTTCGACAGAATCCTCGCTACACAGTTCGGAATAGGCGCCATAGACCTTGTCCACAGAAAGAAATTCGGACGGATGGTTGCTATCAAAGGAAACAGGATAGTGTCTGTTCCGCTCAAAGACGTAATCGGCAAACGAAAGACCGTTGACATGGAACTTTACAATATCGCAAGCGTATTCTTCGGCTAGCAGTAACAGCCATTGAACGTCTAGGTCGAAAGCACAGTTGCCAGCTTGAGCAGGCTCAAATCCAAAGGCTTCTCAGTTCTGCACGACTCCTCGAGGTCAATGCTGGTTATCTTCCCATTTTGCAGTCCAACGATTCGGTTTCCCTCTTCTCCTACTAGTAGCTCGATGGCCTTGTTTGCAAACAGACCAGCCAGAAGTCGGCTTCTTGCGGTGGGGCTGCCGCCTCTTTGAGCATAACCCAGGATGCTGAGTCTCACCTCTGTTCCTGTCTTTTGCTCAATGTCTCTTGCCAGTTTACGGGTGTCACCGATTCCTTCGGCGGCCACGATTATGCCTGACTTCTTGCCTTTGGCGATGTTTTCTCTTATGGTTTTGAAGATTTTCTCTTCTTCAATCTTAACTTCTGGGACAAGGATTGTTTCTGCGCCTACGGTGAGACCTACTGTGGATGCGAGAAATCCTCTCGTTCTTCCCATGACCTCGACGATGAAGACTCTTTCGTGGGAAAGCGCGGTGTCTCGGATTTTGTCGATTTCCGTGACTGCAGTGTTCACGGCTGTATCGAAGCCTATGGTTTCGTCCGTCCCGAAAACGTCGTTGTCAATCGAAGCAGGAATCCCTATGATCAGCGTGTCAGTGTGCTTGCTCAGCTCCAGAGCTCCCTTGAAGGAACCGTTGCCACCGATGACCACAAGCCCATCAATCTTGTCAGTGGCAAGCGTCTCAGCCGCCTTCTTGACCCCGTCTTTTGTTTCAAACTCTGGACACCGCGAAGTGAACAGAATTGTGCCGCCAAGCTGGATTATGCCGCCCACCGAACGAGGCGTCAGAGGCCTGAAAGTATTTGCCAAGAGACCTTCCCAGCCTCTTTCAAAACCATGAACGCGAAAATCCATTGAATGTGCGATGCGAGTGACAGCACGGATGGCCGCGTTCATGCCTGGCGCGTCTCCGCCGCTTGTGACAATGCCTATGTTCTTCAATCGAAACTTCTCCTTGTTCGTTTAGCTTGTTTAAGGTGACGGCTAATAGAACTTGCTGTTGTTATGGGTAAAGCTATATCCCAAACCTAAACACACGCACAGACACAATGACTTACTCCAATGGCTACAGAGGATTCCTCCACACTGTGTGAGAAATAGTACAAGTCATAAGCGCTGAAGCAAAGGTCTAACTTGGTGAAAGTGATATAGTGTCTACGAATAAGGCGCGCTGGCTTGTCCCTAAAATGGTTAAAAATGGTGTTTATCCTTCTTTTGCCTATTGGCGTTCGATTTGGGCTTGTTTGGTGAGCAACTCTTGGCCGTGTTGAAAGATGGCAACTCATGGGTTCCAACGAATCTGAAGGAAAGTAGTTTTTCATAAACTGTTGAGGCTGCATCTAGTCCTTTTGGAGCGTCACGGCATGCAACAGGGCTAAAAACAGATACTCACGTCAAAACTGTCACGAAACCCAAAAATAAGAATTATGGCCATTTTAGACCAATTTCGGGACAAGGCAGCGCGCCAATGAGGAATGCTCGCGCTCTTAGTTCCAGTAATGAAGGGGTTCTTCCTCGACGAAAGCTTCGATTTCCTTTAGGAACTGGCTTCTCTCAAGTTTCCAAGTGTAGATAATCAGATCTTCTTTTGCCCTCGTCATTGCAACGTAGAAGAGTCTGCGCTCTTCTTGTTTCTGGTTCTGTTTGGGGTAATTCTCTCTTACAGGGTCAAAAATCGAGAAATCCTCAAGCTCACATGGAAACCCATAACGATTCTTGACTACATCAAGAACAAAAACAACCTGTGCTTGTAAGCCTTTACTCTTGTGAACAGTCATCAAACGAATCTGGTCATCTTTCAGGTGCTCCTTATCGGAGGAGACTGAAATGTTTCTCTCTATAGTTTTTTCCTTGAAAAATTGGACAACTCGTGGAGATTTGTATCTGCTTAGGACCAAAATCTCGTTTTGAGGAATCCCATTTTTTATGCACTGTGCTATCCGATCTGCACAGTCTTCGGCTGTTTGCTCGAAATACCTCTGCTCATACTTTTTTTCCTCGTGGTCAGAACAAATAACTTTTATTTTCTTGGAAAAATTCTTATTAGAACGTGTGATTTTTGGAAACTGATTTTGCCCGTTATTTTTGATAAGTGCCGTTCCTGCCTCAACTATGGTTTTTTGGCTCCTATAATTCGTAGAAATTGGCTTAATCGCTGGGTGTTGATAATACTGTGCAAAGTTCAAAAACAGGTTTACGTTAGAACCTGCAAATCCCATAATGCTCTGCCAATCGTCCCCTACACAGAAGAGTTTGCACTTAGGGTTCCTTGCCAACAATATCTCTATCAGATTGTTTCGCTGCGCGCTTATGTCTTGGTATTCATCTACCAAGATATGGTCATATTCGTCATAGCAGAGACGAGTATTTTGGTCCAAAGCTTCTGCTGCCTCATTGATCATGTCCTCAAAATCTATCTGGTTGTTTAGCCGAAGCAGTTGTTGGTAACTTCGAAAGACCTCCAATGCAAGAAAACCAAATGACGTCTGTTTGGACGACCATATTCCACTTCTCAGCTTTTCCAAAACTCGTTCAGGTCTCAAGCCGTAGATTTTTGCGTTCTTTATGAAGCTCTCAATGTTCCTTGGGGTAGGGTCTTTGAACGGAGTCCAAGCTACATCAGCAATTTCTTCATAAGTCATTGGCGTAAATTCAAACTTCGAATTGTATTTTCCCCGCAGTTTCTGGGAGACTCTTTCCTGCAGAATAGCGATAAACTTCTCGCGTTCTTTTTCGTTGTACTCGTATGAGAACGTTTCAACAAGCAATTTATTGTTTCGACGGAACCATTCCTTCTTATTCTTCATTATCTCAGTGTATTCTTCAGATGGTTGTTTAAACCAACTGGGGGTCTGCCATTTTTCGGTGAGTCCCCAATGTTCAATGTATAGGTCAAATTCAGTCAATCGAAAATCAGGTTTAAACTCAGCAACGTCTGGCTCATATTCAATTTTGATTTTTTCGTTGTTGATTTTGTGCGTGAGAAAGAAATCCATAATCTCTTTCTCAGCTCTGCTCTTTAGTCGTGTGTTGTCGATCGAAACGTAGTTTGAGATTTCCTTTTTGCCAAGAAACGCCTCCTTATCATTGGGTTCATCAGAGGGGGCATTGTAATATTGCATATAGTTTAGGAAGAGGTCGTAGAATGCTTGGTCTTCCTTGATCTTTTGGTCGTAGATTTTCTTAATTAGTCGGGGTTGCTCGTTTTCACCAACGATGTCTCTGCGCGAAAATGGTTTTCCTCTGCTTTTTTCCACTATATCTTTGCCCAATTTGTGGAAAGTCGTAACGTTAACGTCCGATACCTTGAAACGCTCAAAGAGTCTTCTTTTGATTTCCTCTACTGCCTTCTTCTGAAAGGCAATGGCCAGAATTCTATTCGGTTTTACGCCGTCTGGTTTTCTTTCTATTAAATAGGCGATTCTGGTGATTAGAACCTCTGTCTTTCCCGACCCAGCTGCGGCAACTACAAGATTGCATTTGTCATCAGTTACTACTGCATCCTTCTGTTCTTCATCGAGGCAGAGTTTTTCTTTCTTAAAGAGATATGAATATTGTTTTTTCCTTCTCTCAACAAACTTGGCATTGTAGTCATGAATGAAGTTCCTATGTAGTTCTAAATCCTGTTTTGCCGTATGGGACGAATCGACGCCTATTAGTCCTGAACGATCACAATATGCAAGATAGGCTTCATACGCTTTCAAACTGCTCATAAGTCGCTCTCTCTCTGGAAATGTGAGATATGTATCGCTACAAACTATTCTTGAAATCTCTCTGCAGATAAGCTCTTTTCCTTGCAGGATCAATTTCTCAGAGCATCCAGATAGGAGTTCCATGTATCTTGATGTTGAACCATTGATAACGCCGCTTTTTTTGAATAGTGAGAAATCTTTTTCGAGCGACTGCAACCTTGAAATCCACTGTTCTTGTCCAATTTCGCTCAAAATCGTTCCGCTGTTTCCAATTTCACTAATTTGGGCGTGCATGGACTCAATCTCTGCAAGTCTCGCTCTAACATACTCAAGTGCAGAGGATCTCTTTGCAGCCAATTCCGATATTCTCTTGTCAGCATCCTTTGCAATAAAAAACCCTACAAGAAGCAGCTTCAATATTCTTCTGAGGCTTTTCAACCGTCTTTGCCTTTGGAGCCCTTTGCTGCAATTCTGAAGTTCAGCCAACACCGATTCTGTATTCATTAGCATACCGGTATATTGGATTACAATCTTAAATCTTGGCTTCACTCACCCGTATACTCGATTCCGACTATACCTATACTCTTACCCTATATTGACTTGATTTCTAGTACTACCCTTTGTTCCTGCTATGGGAATGGCTGTATGTGCTGAACCGTGTATACTGCTTTCTTAGCAGTTGCCTTTTTCAGAAGCAGGGCCTCGTCGTTTTTGGTTGGTTGGCCGGGGTAAAGTTTTGTCCAAACTAAGACTACCTTTTTAAGCATCCTGAACGTAGCATGACGCATGACATTCGATTTCCAATTCAGCCAAGGCTGGTACGTGCTTTTCTTCACGTTCCTCCTAGCTTGGCTGGCATTGGCGGTCGTGAGAAGAAAACGCTTCGGAAAGAAGGAAGCGAAAGAGCAGTTCATCCTAGGCTTTCTAGGGTCATGCGTCCTTCTGTCAATGGAGATGTTCGCCACGTCAATGAACTTGTGGAATTATGTCCCCAGAAACTGGCCCG
>JALHSY010000114.1 GCA_022865455.1 Candidatus Bathyarchaeota archaeon | reverse complement strand
TCTTAATGTTTACTTAGCGCGCGTGTTTCGCAAGGTTTTCTTACTCTTTTGTAAGCGTTATTTCCATTGTTGAAACCATCCGTGCTCTGTTTTCGCCTTCTCTTGGTGGCATCTCCTCTGTTCCTATTGCGACTTTGCTCACTTTTAGGTCTTTTAGAAAGCGATTTCTGGTTATTTCGGCTACGTCAACGGCTGTTGTGATTGCTTGTCCGCGTGCTTTCAAAATTACTTCCTTAGCATTGCTCGCCGATAGTCTTGTGATAACTGCTAGAACATAGTCCATTGGTGGTTTACTTCCAATGAAAACGATTCCCGATTTTTCCGCCATTTTCAATCACTCCTTTCATCATTGATTGTAACGTGTAACGTTGCTGTGTTCTTCTCGTCCTTCAACAACAGAACGCTACTACCCCATAATACGCGAACTTCTTTATAAATGCTATTAAACAACAGAGCAGCCTGAGGATATTTTCGCGCAGCTCCCTTATCCTAGATTCCGGTCTTAGACACAGCATTCACTTCGCATTCAGGTGATAGGTTATAATTAGGTGCAGAAAACTCGCATATGCCTTTTCAAACCTGCGCCCTAAGCCCTTTAAAAGCTGGCTGTTTTTGCGAGTAGTGCATAAGCCCAGATCACGGTTACCCCAATAATTCCATACTTCCTCGTAGTTTTCTGTACGTTAATGACATTTTTTGTTGACGGGTTCTTTAACACATCCGCATAACGCATGATAATGGGTATGGAAAGGGGGAAGATTATAGGAAACAAGAATAAATGTCTGTAGGGGAGTAAACCAAAAGCTGAATAGGCGAATGGCGAGAGACTTGCCATCAAAAACGTAAACCCAGCGACAATAACACCCTTCCTCCTTCCATGCCTAACAACAAAAGTGCGAACCCCAGTTTTGAGGTCTGCTTCATAGTCTCCAACGGCTTGGATAATATGGCCACCACAGTGAACTAGCATTAGGGGCACGGCACCCAACATAATTGATGGAATATTGGCGATTAGCTTGTCGGTTAACCCACACCCCATTAAGAATGGCAGAAAGCCAGCACCTATACCTGAAATCACGAAGTCTGCAACTGGTACACTTTTCAGCCTCACTGGGGGAGTGGAATAGGCAGTCCACAGTCCTAAGTAGACAATAAACAACGGGAGAACATGAACGTTGGCCATGAACACCAAAACTAAGCATGAGATGACTAGTAAGAAAGAGAAGATTAATGTCCTCCTCGGCGTTATTCGGCCAGAGGCAACAGGCAGATGTGACTTAACCTCGTTCTCTCGATCCGCCTCACGGTCAAAGTATTGGTTCAAAACGAAGACGCTGGCCGTAGCAAGTGAAAAGGCAAAGAGGACCATAGCAGTAATCTCAAAGGGAGACACTCCAAAGAGAACGCTCCCAAAACCAAAATTGAAAACCCATCCAAGCCAACTCCCAACTCTTGCAGCCTCAAAATATTGAAACATTTTATGCCTTCAAGAACGAAGTCAAATTGCAAAATTTAAGGGTTTTGACCATTTGCCTAAGATTTTTGGCTTCAGCACCTGCACTCTTATAGCTTTCTTAGGATGGAAAGGGTTAATCGCCTTGAGCGCTACTAAGTAAAGGAGCAAAAGAGCTTGAAGAGTCAACATCCATTAGGGTGATATACGGGGAAGCAGAGGCTAGCGAATGGAAATTCGAACGTCGTATTCCGGATATTTTCTTCTAGCGGAGCTCGTCTGCGCGTTGTCTAAGCGGAGGTGTTTCAAAACTGTTCTTTGTGGATGACGAGACGCTAAAGAAGGTGGCTGCGTTGTTCGGAGAGGATGCTGTTAGAGTAGTTGAGGTTCTCAAGGGGGTTAACGAGATTACAG
>JALHSY010000113.1 GCA_022865455.1 Candidatus Bathyarchaeota archaeon | reverse complement strand
TTTTTCTTCCCTAGACCGTAATGTTAATAAATCTCATGGTCATGATTACAAGATGCTACTTCCTTGCGAAGTAATTCCGCAACGCGTTTAGGTTTTGGGAGAAATACGAAATGATAGATAATGATGCAGTAAACCGATTAGTGTTGAAAGGCACCACTACGCTAGGTGTGGTATGTAAAGACGGTGTGATACTGGCTTCAGACACCCGTGTGACTATGGGATTCTACGTGGCCCACAAGCACGGCAAGAAAGTGTACAAGATTGACGACCACTTGGCCATGACTATCGCTGGAACAGTTGCCGACGCTCAGAGAGCCGTTGACATATTGACGGTTAACGCACAGCTTTACAAGATAAACCTCGGTCGCCCTCTGCCTGTGAGTTCAGCCGCAAGATTGATTGCAAACCTGCTGTTCTCCGCTCGATACGTGCCGTTGATGACCCAAGTCTTGGTAGGCGGCGTCGACGACACCGGGCCACATATATTCAATTTGGATCCATTCGGCAGTCTCACAGAGGAAAAGTCGGTTTCCACTGGTTCTGGTTCGCCTATAGTCTACGGCATTCTCGAAGACAAGTACAAAGAGGGCATGTCAGTCAAGGAGCTCTTGCCAGTGGTTGTCAAAGCCGTGAATGCTGCTATGAAGCGGGATTCAGCAAGTGGCGACAGTTACAACGTTGTGGTGATAGACAACAAGGGTTATCGGGAGTTAGCTGAAAAGGAGAAGAAACAGCTTCTCGTAGATTAAGGAAGTCTACGTCGTGCCACCGAACTCTGACAGGGATAAGATAGAGATTAGTCAGTACATTCTGGGTCACGTGCCCAAGGAGGCTGAAGTGACTAGGATCGAGTATGAAGGCTCGACGCTCGCAGTCTACACCAAGAAACCAGAGATCTTGGCTTCGCAAAGCAACCTGGTCGCCGACATCGTCAACGTAATCAGGAAAAGAATCGTCATACGCTCAGATCCCTCAGTGAGGCTCCCAGAAAACGATGCAGAAAGAATAGCGCGTGAGATAATCCCGCCTGAAGCTGAAGTGACGGAAATAAATTTCGACCCAAGCCTCGGAGAAATAATTGTTGACGCCAAGAAACCAGGACTGGTTATTGGAAAAAACGGAGCAGTCTTACAGGAAATCATAAGGCGAACTAAGTGGCGTCCACGCGTCTTGAGAAGCCCCCCATTACGTTCAAAGATAATAACTCACATGCGGCATTACCTTCATTCTGAGAGCAAGGACAGAGAGAGGATACTTCGCGCGATAGGTGAAAGGATTTTCAGACCTAAGACCTTCGACGTTGGAGACGTACGGCTCACCACTCTGGGGGCATGCCAAGAGGTCGGAAGGTCAGCCTTCCTCCTTCAGACCAGAGAAAGCAGCGTGCTGTTGGATTGCGGCATAAACCCAGGCTCTTCTAGACCGTTCGAGGCTTTTCCAAGATTCGACAATCCTGGGTTTGAGCTTGAGTCCTTGGATGCCGTGATCATAAGCCATGCTCATCTTGACCACTGCGGCCTGCTGCCTTTCCTCTTCAAGTATGGTTATGACGGTCCAGTCTACTGTTCTGCACCCACTTCGAACATGATGACTTTGCTTCAGCTGGATTACTTGGATGTTGCCAGCAAGCAAGGCGTAACGCCGCACTATGATCAGAAAGATGTTCGTGAATGTGTTCTCCACACCATCCCTCTGCGGCACGGCGTTGTGACGGACATAGCTCCAGACATTCGTCTAACATTGCATAATGCGGGTCACATTTTGGGTTCTTCGATGGCGCATCTGCACGTAGGCGAAGGCCTGCACAACATCGTGTACACTGGCGACTACAAGTATGCCAGAACTATGCTGCTGGAAGCGGCGACAACCGAGTTTCCGAGAGTGGAAACGATCATAACAGAATGCACCTATGGCGGCCCAGATGACATCATGCCTTCACGGGTTGAGGCTGAAGAACGCTTGACAGCGGTTGTGAACGACACCCTTGAGCGCAAGGGAAAGGTCTTGATTCCTGTGCCAGCAGTCGGTAGAGCCCAAGAGATAATGCTTATTCTCGACGGTTACATGCGGCGAGGGCTGATGAAGGAAGCGCCTGTGTTCATCGAGGGCATGATTTCCGAGGCAACAGCTATAACCACTGCTTATCCTGAATACTTGGGCAGAGAGGTGCGCCACAGCATACTTCACGAGGAGATCAATCCCTTCCAGTCAGACTACTTCACAGTTGTGGAGCATCCAAGCGTCAGGCAAGAAGTGATAGACGGTGAACCGTGCATCATCATGGCCACTTCTGGAATGCTCGAAGGCGGGCCTGTGATAGAGTATTTCAAGAGCTTAGCAGATGACGAAAAAAACACTATGATCTTCGTGAGTTACCAGATTGAAGGCACCATGGGAAGGAGAGTGCAGAAGGGCCTCAACGAGGTCACGATGATGGGCAGTGACGGAAGACTTGACATTGCGAAAGTCGGGCTGCGTGTAGAATCAATTGAAGGTTTCTCAGGCCATTCGGACAGGCGACAGCTAATCAACTACTTGACTCACCTTCAGCCGAAGCCTGAAAGAGTTGTCGTGTGCCACGGGGAAAGAGCAAAATGCCTCGGCATGGCAAACTTCCTTCAGAGAAGATGTGAGCTTCAAGCGTTTGCGCCGTCAGTGATGGAGACTTTCAGGCTGCTGTAGGTATAGGCTCGTTTGAAACTGGCGTTTTTTCCCGCCAAATCTTCACGCCTGGGGGGCAGATGACCACCCTTTCCTCGCCGAGTCTTGCAATGTCTCCGCCAACCGAGTCGGCGAACTCGCACAGCTCGTTTACTGCGCGTTTGACGTCATCAAGGCTCTTGTTTGCGAGAGGAGT
>JALHSY010000112.1 GCA_022865455.1 Candidatus Bathyarchaeota archaeon | reverse complement strand
CGCGTGTTCCCTTTTTTTGTTTTATCTGACTTAAGGTAAGCAAGATTTAATTCAGACTGCAAATTAGAAGATAGGGCAATCTGCTTGCCGAGAGCGGGGGTTGCCAAGCCAGGTTAAAGGCGTAGCCCTGAGGCGGCTATCCCGCAGGGGTTCGTGGGTCCGAATCCCACCCCCCGCACCAACTGTCCAGGGCCTCCTGCGGCCTCCTTTCCGGCTTCGGGCCCATCCAGCCTCCTTATGGCCTCGACCAGCGCGTTCTCGGACACCCTCGACAGGTTCAGGCCCAGATCCTTCGCGGTCTTCAGCACTTCCCTGCCGATGTACAGGCAGGCCGAAACTTTCCCTTCATTCATGTCATATGTCACCATGTGATACCATGCGGGTTGGGCTATTTATTGCCCCCTAAGGAAAAGGCTGAGGCGGTTTTCGGCCCATTGACTATGCAGACTCTAACTTTCTAGCGCGCATGCGTGTTCCTAAATTCGTGTAAAATGGTTAGCAGAGCGCGCGCGAAGAACCTAATCTTCTAAGCGATTGCGGGAAGTTAGGTCTTTATGTTGTGCAATCTTTGTTGTCTTCTTTTGCTTTGCATTGGTTACAAAGGTTAGAATGCGGTCTATCAGAGCGTCTTTGGTCGATATAAATGGGGTATTGTGTGCAATTCTTACACCAATGCCACGCGTCAATTTCGCTTCCCTTAACATATTCTACCATTCTTATCTGACTTCTTTATGTCTTTTCAATTCTGATTAGTTCTTTCGGTTCAGCTATAACCCTTCCTCATCGGTCGTCGTTAGTTGGTGGTGGTGGCTGGACAAGGCTTTGCCCCCACAAGCGCGCCCCACGCGGGCCCTCCCCCGGCCCCTGCGTGGCAAACAATTCAACCTCAGAGCCGTAAACTGCTGACGCATTCAGAACCTTAGGGGGTCTCACAGCGCGCGGGCGAGTTAAATAATTGTTTTGCGCGTTTGGAAGCGCCTCTTGTGACTTGCTTTTTCTTACTTAGGAGGCCTCCGCCCTGTTCTCCCCCTTGAAAACGTCGAAGGAGGCGTGTGGACCAATCGCCGCAGACGGCGGCTTCAGTCTCAATTTGCATGGCCTGCGCTACTTCAGCCTCTCAGCCCATCCTTCGGCTTCTACGCAAAGTACGCTATGCTATAGCGCAGCTCCGGTCTACCCATAAGGGTTGCCGCTATGCAGACGGCGTAAACCACACAGAACACGAGACAAACGTGGATGCAGGCGTTCGCAAGGCCCTGCCACGTCAGCCGGCTGTAAGCCAGCCGCGACTTCACTCTGCCGTTCAGGCTCTCAGCCATCGCCCTCAACCGCTTGTAGACCACACGAAGATGCTCAGGACCCTCCACGTCGATGCGGTCCTTCACGGTTAAGACGTCAGGCGGGTTCACCCGGCCATCCAAACGTCTCCAGGCGATTATGTTGCCTATTTTCCTCGCCTCAAGGCTGTTGAAGATGTTTTCGGATTCGAATTGGCTGTCAGCCACGGCCAGCTCCACCTCGAAATCCTCGCCCAGCAGCCTGTCCAGCAAAGGCTCTGCGAGCTTCTTCTCGTTCACGTTCACCGACGCCTCCACATGCCCAAGCGGCAAGCCCTCGGCGTCCACGAGAAAAAGCGACTGAAAGCCCAAGACGAAGCCTTTCTTTCCTCGTCCCACCCGCGCGTCCGGATCTCCCAAGCCGCGGCTCGTGTCGTGGGGGTCCCTGCTGCTCCAAGCCGGAAAATCCGTGCCGTCAATGCACGCCGCCTGGATTAAGCCCGCGGCGGATAGCGGCTGGCTCTTCCGCAGTTTCAGTGCTTGGCGGCGGAGCCAGGCTTCTATCTGGCGGAACCCTTCGACGCCCACGCGTTTCTTCATCTGGCTGAAGTGCGCTTCAGTGGGGATTTTGTTGTCGTAGCCGCAGGCGTTTCGCAGGAAGCGGCTTCGTCTGAGCCGTTTCACCAAGTCCTTGACGTAGGGTATCTGCTCCAGCTGACGCAGCATGAGCGCTCGGAGGTCGCACTCCGGGCTGTACTCTATGGGTCGCCCCGCGCCTTCCCGGTGTAGACCGTTCCAGAGGATGGAGTGAAGAGGAGTTAAATCCAAGTTCTTGAATAGAAGCATGGGAGAACCTGATCTCTTCATTTTCGTATCCATCAATATGAGGAGGTCGGGCTCTCCCAATATAAATCATGAATTATTTAATCCGCCCGCGCG
>JALHSY010000111.1 GCA_022865455.1 Candidatus Bathyarchaeota archaeon | reverse complement strand
GCGGTGGACGATAGCGCCTATATCTCTAACGGGCAAAGTGACGACAAAACTATTTTCGACTCCCATATGCCCAAAATCTGTTTCTTCGCCGGAATTTGCTACACAGTAAACGTATCTTCCCTCACGGGTGTTCTTAGTGGACATTTCAATCCTCCAGCCGCAATTTACGTTTTCATCACAATGCTTGGAACCAGAGGTTTCAGAAAGATCTCTTGGATCGCGGATTCCATTTCACAAAGTTTTTCCACTTTCCCGCAGAATAACGCACGACCGCCGTCGTACGCCACGTTAAGAACTTTGTCTTCAGCTTTGATTCCCGGCGCCAAAACATGGGCTTTCACGTTTGCACCTGTGACCTTGTCCAACGGCACTTCAAACATTTTTTGGTTACCCACTCGGCTCACCCAGAACAGCCTCTTGTTTGTTAGGCATAAACGTCCAGGCCTCGAAGTCTCGCCTAATATGCCCTGTGCGGGGAACTGATACCATAGATTCTCTTCTCTGATGATTTCTTCTCCTTCAGGAAGAGGCGTAGGTTCGGATGGAATCACAATTCTATTTTCCAGTTCTTTCCCTACTGTCATTTTGATCGTTTGCTCAAGTTCTGTGACGTTTGAAACGTGGATGCGGGCAACCTCTCCACAATCGAATTGAAGATAAAGTTCCTCCCTCCCTTTTTCGAAGTGATTTTCTTTCTTTACCATAAGCCTTTCAATCTTGTTTAACGAGACCTCAAAAAGCATTTCAGGCGGTTCTTTCCTCCATAGGAAAAGCCTGTTATTTGTAAGATATAGAAAGCCTGGCTTCCACGTGCTAATGATGCCTTGGCTGCTCCAGATAGATCCAAACGTTCTGATGATTGCTTCCTCGCCCTTGACCAGTGGCGCCGCCATTCTTCCCGCGAATTCTTTTGTATACCATTCTCTCGTGTTTTTGTCCCATGCCTCCATCATCCCATATTCAAGCATAGTCTCCATGCCTGCAATCGCCGCTCTGAGATTCACCCCCAATAGTGGGATGCCTGCAACCGATATGATCAAGTCTGCGTTTAGCGCTAGCCCTTTGTTTAATAGTTTGTCTAGAATGTCGTTGATGTCGCACTCTAAGCGGCAGGGCTCCATTGTCAGATTTCCCCAGGCTTGACGAAGCTAAAGGGCGCCCATGGTCCAGTGAAGCGAACCGCATGGCCTTCCTGACTGTTTATTTCGCCTAGCGCATCACCGAGCCTTTTCACTTTTTCCTTGTGGACTAAGCAGGAGAACGCCGCGATTAGTTTCTTGTCTTTGTAGCTTTCTGGCACATGTGAAGCCTTTTCCTCAACCTTCACTTCTTCTACATGCTCCTTCATCTTTGAGGCGAACTCTTCAGCAAGCTTGCCCCGCATCACATTATAGGCATCCTTTACTTGTAGCTCAAACTTTCGCTGAAGCAGGTATCCAGCTCGTTTAGGCATCTTTTCGATTTTCTCCTTCAGTTCCCTTAAGCCCTGATTCTCGCCTACGATTTTGTCCGTTAACCTGTTTGGGTCGCAGAAGATCTGCACAGTATACTCAGCTCTGTCCCGGAGTCTCTCGAGCTCTTGTCTGAGCTTCTCGTAACCCTTGCTCAACCAGTCTTTGACGGCGGCATCATCGCCTTTAACGATGGCGTCAAAGGAAAACGGCAAGACCGTACCGAAACGTTCTGAGGCTTTATCGATTACATTGTTATGGCTGAGAATCCACTCTTTGACTTTATTTTCGTCCCTAGACTCGTATGGTTGGGATTGACAGGCATGCACGACTGCCGCGATATCTTTATGGGAGACCGTATAGACCTCTGCGTGTTCTATCCCCATGTTGTCTAGACTCAGCTCGTCTGCACAACTGGCGATGCAGTAAACGTATCTTCCTTGTGTAACCTCGGTTTCTCGGGCTAACTCCGCTTCGCTCATGCTTTCTCCAGTTCCTTCTCCCACCTTTCTGGGTTCAGAAATATGTCAGCCACCTCGGTGAGGCCGTCATTAACAGATTCGACAACATCTTCGAGGTCGTTTTCCTTCTTTATGTGTTCAAGCGCCTCATCGAGGTCTGCCAACGCCCCGCTGAGCCTTGCTTCTTCATCGACACTTAGCTTGCCGCTCTCAATTCGCCTTAGGGCTTGCCTTTCGAGAGCTTCCTTTATTATCTCAACCAAGGCGACTACGAGACCTAACAAACCTTGTTTGAGGTTGTTTTCATCAATGCTTATTACGATGTCTTCTCACCTAACTTTGTTCAGGGTGACTTCTAAAACGCCGTTGTTGATGGTCTTCCCTACCTCGCCTTCAACTGAGCAGAAGAGGGGAACCTTTTGGTAGTATTTTTCCCCAGATATTATGAGAAAATCCTCTTTCACTTCGGCTTTAACGTCTTTCTCTTCTAAGGGCAGAGAAACTATGATCCTTAAGGCGTTCTTCTCGTCGAGGATGTCCAGTAATCTATCGTTGCGTGTGTTATCTATCAGGTCTTCGTTCAGCCACCACGAAAACGCGATTTTTTCACCCGTGAAGGGGTCGATCTTTGAACGTTCAAAGGTGATGAGGGGGATCCGCATTATCTGCCGTGCCTTTGGGTTTATGATCTCTCTAATCCTGATCAATACTTCCATATCGGAGGACGCGTGGATTAGATCTGCTAGCTTTCTGATTCCCGCATGCTGCTCTCTCAGAAAATATGTTATAATTTGCCTGCTTTTCTCGTCTACCGCGTTTATGAGCTGGTCCGTGTTTCCTGACCGTAGCTGTGAACTTGGTGGTTTATGAGCCATTTCATCACCTGTTAACCCGGCTTGAGGTTTGACTTGAAACTTTTACCTTCGCCAGGACCTTCTCTCCCATCTGGGCCATCGCGCTCTTCCACCCACACCATGGGCACATGTCAATGAGCAGCTGCTCTCTCTCCACCATTTTGCCGCATTGCGGACACTCCTCCTT
>JALHSY010000110.1 GCA_022865455.1 Candidatus Bathyarchaeota archaeon | reverse complement strand
CTGCACCGCCTATCGTGGACGAATTCGCTTTCACGTACAGGGAGAAGAACCGTGCCTATTTCTTAAATCCGTGACTGCAAGAGGAGAATTGCTTTCGCCAAGTCTCCTCCACTTTCTTCCAATGCTTTTTTGGCCTCTTCAAGGCTCTTGCCTGTTTGGTCTGCTACGAGCCTGGCATCTTCTTCAGATATGGCTACTGCCTTTCGTTCCAGAGCTTTTTCGGTGATTTTTCCTCCCGTCACTTGAAAGATTTTTTGTCCCTGAACCTCCAGAATTGCAACTTCAGGCCCCTCGATGACTATTTCCTTGCTGCCTGTTTTGATCACTACTTGCTGAACGTCTTCAACAGCGTTCATGTTCATTCCCATGCGTTGCATCATACGCCTAGCCTCGCGAGGATTCACACGTCTGTGCATGAAACCACCCTAACATCACTCCATTTGACAATCAGACTTCATAAACTTAACTTTCTCCCTTAATTCCGCGCCGAACCTTAACGGCAACGCCTTTCTTGAAAGCCCTCATTTCTTCACTTGACAGAGCAGCACGCCCAACCGCCAAAACCTCACCCTTCTCATCGCGCACAACAACTTCGTCTTTGGCGCGAACATCATCGTTAACCCTAACAACGTGCGCTGCGAAAACATCGCCCCCATCAGCGATGAATCTGGAAACATCGTCCCTGACTGTGACAAAGCAGTTCGCCAAAGAGGTGTTTTGAACAAGTCGCCTTGCGCCAGCAATGCTCAAAGAGAACAGACCATCTGTAGGGCGCATAGTCGCGAGCCTTTCGCTGCCCAAGTAAACATAGCGAATTCTGCCCGTGTTTCTGGAATAGAGAATCTTGACACCTTCTGGGAAAAGCTTGGCACCTACTCCTTTTCCAAACTGGTAGTCAGCCACGCTTCCAATCCTTCTCAAGGCTTCTTCCACAAGCACGCACCGCAGATAAGCATATTGCTTTTCGACAACTATAAACACAACCACAATAATAAAAACAACCCAGGTGCACAAGCAATTGCGATGCGAAGTCTGCGGACGCAAAATCCACGGCAAACCAAACAGAGTCATAATTGAAAAAGCGAAGCTGGAAGTATGCAACGAATGCTCGAAACTCGGCACAGGTTTCTGGGAAGAGCCAAAACCCAAGACCATGATACCGACACTGCGGGCCACGCCAACGCCGCCCAGAATTCAGACCAAGAAGAAGCCGCAGCCACCGATGGACACGGCCTTGGAACTCGTAGAAGACTTCAACGTGAAAATCAGGCAAGCCAGGGAAAAACTCGGGCTTTCCCACGAGGAACTAGGTAAGAGTATCAACGAAAAAGTGTCCCTTCTCAGAAAAATCGAAACCGGAAAAATGACGCCAGACAACAGGCTTGCAGCAATACTGGAACATGCCTTGAAGATCAAACTGATCGCTCCTGCAAAGGAGGAAAAAGTTCCCCAGGCAAGAATGGCTACAACGGTGAAACGTGAGCTGACCCTCGGAGACTTAATCCAGCTAGAAAAGAAGGAGAAGGAGGACTCAGCCGGACGAAAGCTGTCATAGTCCAGCGTCGCCGAGATTTTGAACCTTCAAGCTTAGAGGAACTCAGAAGCCTTGCAGAATCAGCTGGGTACACCGTTGTGGGCACGCTAGAGCAGGTCAGGGAGCCAGACGCTCGCTACCAGATAGGCGCGGGCAAGGTGGAGGAGCTTGCCAAGCTTGTGAAAGAAACCGAGGCAGAGACAGTAATTTTCGACAACCCGCTGAAACCCCTTCAATCCTACAACTTGGCAAAAGCCACCAGTGTCGAGGCTATCGACCGTTTTCAGCTCATCTTGGAAATCTTTACCAAAAGAGCCACGACAACCGAAGCCCAAATGCAGATTCAGCTTGCAAGACTGCAGTATGACTTGACACAGGCAAAGGAACGGGTTAGACTCGCAAAAAAGGGAGAGCAACCGGGCTTCGGGGGGCTCGGAGCATACGACGTAGATGTGTATTATGAAAGCGTCAAGAGAGAAGTGCATGCCATACGCAGAAAACTGAAAAAAATCCGTGGAAAACGAGTTCTGCACCGCGAACGAAGGGCGGAGCTTGGGTTCTCTTCAATTTCTTTGGCAGGATACACTAAAGCGGGAAAAAGCTCACTGTTCAACGCTTTGACAGACGCAGAAGTTCCAGTTGACACCGCGTTGTTTACCACGCTTTCCACAACAACGAGGCTTGTGGAGATCTCCAGAAAGAAGTTTCTGGTAACCGACACCGTCGGTTTCATAGATCGGCTGCCATTGACGCTGATTGAAGCGTTTCATTCGACGCTTGAAGAAACCATCTACTCAGACCTGATACTACTTTTGGTAGACGTGAGCGAGCCGATGCTTCTCTTAGAAAAGAAGCTGACAATCTGCTTGGAAACAATAGAGCGGATAGGAGCATCAGGCGTCCCGATAATAGCGGTTATGAACAAGATGGATCTACTGCCGGAAAGGGAAACAAGACTAAAGCTTGAATACTTGCAAGAGAAAGCGCCGAACCCCATGCTGATATCCGCACTGCACAAAACCAACATTGACCTGCTGAAACAACAAATGCTGAGCATCCTGAAAAACTACGTTCAAGCCTCCATCATACTACCAACAACAAAAGAAACCATGCCATTCATCTCATGGATCTTCAAAACCGCAGATGTCCACACAATAAAGTACGTAGGAGACTCTGCTAACATCGTTTTCGAAGCAAGCCCAGCTTTCGCTGAGAAAGTTAGAAAGCGAGTGGAGGAATTCAACGGAAAATTCGAAAAGATAGACATTAGAAGCTAGGGAGAAGGGGAATGGTCAAAGCCGTGGTGTTAAGATGGGGTCACAGACCGCAAAGAGACGTCAGACTCACGACGCATGTCGCCCTCACAGCACGGGCTTTCGGAGCCGACGGAATGATACTCTCAGACGCTGAGGACAAGAAGATCAAGGAAACAGTTGACAAGATTACATGGAATTGGGGCGGCTCATTCTTCTTTGAAATGGGAACTCCCTGGAAGAAGGCCGTGAGAGACTGGAAAGCCAGAGGCGGAACCGTTGTCCACTTGACAGTTTATGGTGAGAATGTTCAAACAAGCGACGTGCTCAGCAGAATCAAGAAGCTTGGGAAAGACGTTTTGGTCATTGTTGGAAGCCAGAAAGT
>JALHSY010000109.1 GCA_022865455.1 Candidatus Bathyarchaeota archaeon | reverse complement strand
GTCATAGCCAAATATCTGCAAACAAGAAATGGGAAAAGGGAATAGGCTGCGAGCGAAGCTAGGAAATGTCCCAAATGCGGTGGTGAAATGAGTTCGGATAGAAAGCTAGGGCTATACACCGAAGTCACCTTGAAGAAGGGAAACGAGTATGTCGGAGAGAGAATCAACGTCTTCTACTGCAAAAACTGCGGTTTCATAGAGCTGTACAGAGAAAAGAAGACTTAGCTTGGTTCTGAATACTGAACTATTGAAGAAAACAGACCTTAAAAGTCCCACATCGGGAGACATCTCCATTGCCCCATGGTTCAAACGTGGACTTTGACCTAAGCGAACCCCACCAAAATAAGACTTCTTCGTACAGGCTTAGACGAATCGCAAACTTGTGGACGCTTCTACGGTAGGTCGAAAATCAGAAGGCTTGAAAAAGCGCAGAAAAAAAGATAGTTTTTTTAATCGTGCAGAGGGCTCAGAATCAACATCGCCTCTTCAAACGGGTTCTGGCCAAGGGTGATTTCTGGATCCAAGCGGAAACATTGTCTCTTCAACGAGCCCCCACCGGGATACACCGTCTCTTGGGTCAGGAATTAGAGTCCGTGAAACCCTGGTTGAAGCGTGATAGTCTGGCACGTGACTTGCAAGGGGACTGGGTTAAGAACTTGATTGTAACATGTTGGAGTTGAGGGGAGAATTCCCCCCTCTTTATGGTTTCATTGGCTTCTAGGCCTAGTCACCCCTTGCAACCGACAGGAATGGGACTCTAGAATTCGGACTCTAGAACAAGAATTCCTGAATGTTCGTAGTACAGAAAAAAGAGGGGATTGTGCGGCAGACATCGCCTTAAATATTGGTACATTTATCTTTCCTAAGAATAATTCAGCAATCATGTTAGGATGCGGTTGATGGAAGATGAATAGTCTGCCCAAAGAGTTCAATATCTTGGAGATTGAGAAGAAGTGGCAGAGTAAATGGGAAGAGACAGGCACTTATCGTTTTGGCTGGGCTGATAGAAATCGCCCAACATTCAGCATTGACACTCCGCCGCCTTATCCTTCAGGTGATTTTCACATGGGCAATGTCCTCAACTGGGGCTATTTCGACTTCGTCGCCAGATTCAAGCGGATGAGAGGGTTCAACGTTTATTTTCCTCAAGGCTGGGACTGCCACGGATTGGGCATTGAAGTTCAAGTTGAAAAAGAGCACAAAGTCAGGAAAAGGGAGATGCCACCTGACAAGTTCAGAGAACTGTGCGAACAGCTTGTTGAGAAATACATTGCGATAATGAAAAAGGGCGTAGTCCGTCTAGGATGCAGCATCGACTGGACCACTGAATACCGCACTATGAATCCTGATTATTGGCGACGAACCCAGCTGAGCTTCATACTACTGTATAAGAAAGGCTTCATGTATCAAGGCACCCATCCAGTTAACTGGTGTCCACGCTGCGAAACGGCAATCGCAGACGCTGAAGTGAACTATGAGCAGCTTGAGGGCACGCTGCACTATATAAGGTTCCCATTGGAGAAGGGAGATGAATATCTGCTGATTGCAACGACTCGCCCCGAACTAATCCCCGCATGCGTGGCAGTCGCTGTCCATCCTGAAGACAACCGATTCGACAAGTACATTGGCAAGAAAATCACCGTTCCAGTTGTAAAGCGCATAGTTCCGATAATTCCAGACGAAACAGTTGACCCAGACTTCGGCACAGGCGTCGTAATGATATGCACTTACGGAGACAAGGCAGACGTAAAAACCGTTCTCAAACACAAACTTCCAGTTACGATAATACTGACTGAAAACGGCAGGATAAACGAGAACGGCAGAAAATACGCAGGTCTGACGATAAATGAAGCAAAGAAAGCAATGGTTGAAGACCTGAAAAAGGAAGGCCTACTGGAGAGAACTGAAAGAATCAACCAGGAAATCGGCACATGCGACAGGTGCGAAACACGTGTTGAGATTCTTGAACTCAAACAATGGTTCATGAAAACCCGCATCTTAACAGAACAAGTAGAGAAAACAGCGAACGCAATTGTCTGGTATCCGGACTACATGAGATTCCGCCTCATAGACTGGGCGAAATCCCTAGACTGGGACTGGGTTATAAGCCGCCAGCGCGTGTTCGGAACACCCATCCCGACATGGTGTTGCAGGAACTGCGGAGAGGTAATCGTTGCTCAGGAGAACTGGGTTCCAATTGACCCGAAAATTGAGGCCCCGCGGATAAAGAACTGTCCCAAGTGTGGGGGAACCGAATTCATGGCGGAACTGGACGTCTTTGACACGTGGATGGACTCTTCTATAAGTTGCGCGGTTCATGCAGGGTGGCCAGACAACAAGGATTGGAGGAGACTGTTTCCAGCTGACATACATCCATCAGGCATAGACATCATACGAACGTGGGCGTACTACCTCATGGTCAGACATCTGGCTCTTTTCAACGAGACCCCGTACAAGAGTTGCCTAATCAACGGAATGGTTCTCGGCGTGGACGGCAGGAAAATGAGCAAATCGCTCAAGAACTATGTTGCTACGCCAGAAGTTCTGGACAAGTATGGCGCTGACGCTGCCAGGCAGTGGGCCGCGGCTGGTGGGGCAACAGGTTCCGACATACCTTTCCGCTGGCCCGATGTGGAATATGGCTGGCGTTTTCTGATCAAACTCTGGAATGCTTCACGGTTCGTTGGCGACTTGTTGAAAGATTATGAACCCAGCAACGATTCCAAGCGCACACTTCAAGCCCTAGACAAGTGGATTTTGAGCAAGACTGAAAGGCTGACTGAAAGAGTCACCGAAGCTTTCGAGAATTGCCAGTTCAACATAGCTATGGAGGAGATCCGCAACTTCACTTGGCACGTCTTCTGTGACTGCTACATAGAAGCAGCAAAAGACAGGCTTTACAAGCCAGAATCCTACGGAGAAGAAAAGCGCAAGGCAGCTCAATACACGCTTTACACAGTTCTACACCGGATTCTGCAGCTTCTGGCTCCGATAATGCCGCACATGACCGAAGAAATCTGTCAAATAATGTATGCCGACAAGAAGGAGTTCAAAAGCATACACCTGTCTCCGTGGCCAACCGTGGACGAGAAGCAATTCGATGAAGAAGCCGAAAAACAAGGCAACATCATAATAGCAATCATAACAGAAGTCAGAAGAGAAAAATCCGAAAAACACATGCCCTTAAACGCACAAGTCAAGAAACTGACGATTCACGCTGGAGACAAGGAAACGGCAGAGGCAATTGCCAAAGGAAGCGAAGATATATCGGGAACATGCAAAGTTGCGGAAATCAAAATCCTGCCCGCGAAAGGTGAGGGAAAAGACGTTAACCAGTGCGCAGACGTTCACTTCGTTGCTGAGTATTGAGTGAAGCCTCTCGGAAGCGATAAAACGTGAAAAAAGTCGGAATAATAGGGTGTGGCGCAATCGGCACCTTAATCGCGGAAGCAGTTGGAAATGGAATTGTTAAGTGTGACGGGCTAATCCTCTATGACTACAACAATGAAAAAGCCGACCAACTTGCAAGGTCGCTGACCATTCCAGTCAAGGTTGTGAGAAGCCTTGACGAGATGATCAAGCTTAAACCGTCGGTCATTGTGGAGGCGGCGTCGCAGCAGGCGGCAAAGGAATACATAAGAAGAATCTTGAAAGGAGACATCGAGCTAATCGTCATGAGCGTAGGTGCCCTACTAGACTTAGACGTGAGAAGCAGCAAAATCCACATTCCTTCAGGAGCCATCGGCGGCCTAGACGCCATAGCAAGTGCGGCGCTCGCCGGAATAAGCGAAGTTGTGCTAACTACAAGAAAGAACCCGAAGGTTTTAGACATGAACAATCGCGAAGAAAAACTCGTGTATGAAGGAACCGCTAGGGAAGCGGTCAAGTTGTTCCCAAGAGAGATAAACGTCGCGGCTGCCTTGGCTCTTGCAGCCTCGCCTGAGAAAGTCAAAGTCAGAATAGTTTCAGACCCCAAAGTGACTAGGAATGTGCACGAAGTCAAAGTCAAATGGAAACACGGCGAAATGCTTTTGAGATTTGAGAACGAACCGCATCCAGAGAACCCGAGAACAAGCGCTCTTGCAGCTTGGTCAGCAATGAGACTGCTAAGAGAGATTCTGCAAAGGAATCCTTAGTTTAGGGTCTTAGTCCCGTTCCTACGTCTACCCAGACTTTCTCTCCAATCTTCCTGTAACCTATCTTCTCATAGACGCTGACGGCAGGGTAATTGTCTGACCTCACAAATAACGCTGCAGCCTCAGCACTTCCCAGCGCTTCTTCGGTTATGGCAGATGTTGCCAACGTTGCGTACCCCTTGTTCCTTCGTGTTGGTTGTGTGTAGACTCCGCCTATCATCCAAACCTGTGGCAGCTGAATGAAACAACCGGCGTACGAGACCAATTCGCCATTCACAAAAACTCCATAAAGCGGCAGCGTACTAATCCAGCGCAAGTATTTCTCTAGCGCTTTTCCTGGCCGGTCTTTTCGGGTTGACAAAAGCTTGGCAAGCATCGAAGCATCTTCTTCGGTTGACAGCTTACGCACAAGATGGGACTTGGTAAAGTTGGCTTCGTTCTTTCTGACCAGCATCCAGTCCTCGACGTAGTGTTTCG
>JALHSY010000108.1 GCA_022865455.1 Candidatus Bathyarchaeota archaeon | reverse complement strand
TCGACACTGTTACCGCGCAGACCAAGATTATGATAGATCGCTGCAACTGCTTAATGCCTTACGTGGAGCGGGCTGACGGAACACTGGGATTCGAAAGAAGAATAAAGAAAAGAAAAAGGGGAGTGTTCGTCGCCGTTGCAGACATTGATCAAGAGCTTGACACCATGCTGACGACGGTTAAAGGGTTCTTCAACTGGACCAACATAGAACTCAACAAGACGGTTTTCTACCGTCATGACGACAACGAATTAGGTAGCGTAAAGAACGACAAGAAAACAATGAATCAAGCTTTTGAAGCCGGTGTCCAAATTGCGGAACAAGCAAGTAGAAGTGGGCCCGGGGCGATTTGAACGCCCGACCAACAGGTCTATCAATGTACTGGACATTTATGAGCCTGGCGCTCTAACCTAGCTGAGCTACGGGCCCGTTCTTGCCTGTGCCGTTCTAATATGCTGTTTTCAAGTTGATTTAAACGTTTTCCGCATTCAAACTGCTCTGAGGACCAACACTAGCAATGAGTACGCTCGTAGTGATACAGGTATTCCTGAGCGTAGCCTGCGTATTCCCCGAAGTACCTTCTTCCGAACAGGTTCAGCCTCGCATATCCGGAGGTGCTGAGGGATTTTTCATCAGAAATCCTCTTGATAAATCCGCGTGGAAAATGCTCTGCATAATGTCTCAGGATGACCCGTCTCATCCAGACATCCACTGGAAACGCTTCGAGTTTTTCAAGCGAGAAAAGCAGAATGCAATCCGCTACCTTAGGCCCTACTCCCGAAAAATTCAGCAGCTCCACCCTTGCCGTCTCATAGTCGCTTCTCTTCAAACGTTCAAAATCAAAACTGTCTCCATACACCGCTTTGGCAGTTTCAGACACGTATCTAGCTCGATAACCAAGACCACAACCCGCTAACTCCTTGACGGTTGCTTTTGCCAGCTCAGCCGGTGTTGGAAACGTGTAGCAACCACAACCATCGAAGTGCATTTCTTCTCCGAATTTTTCGGAAAGGTTGAGCAACATCTGCCTAATAGCTACAATGCTCTTGTACGTTGCGCAGATGTACGAGATTAGACATTCCCAAGGATCTTGACGGAGAATTCGCAGCCCTCTGAACTCTTTGATGGCTGTTTTGATGTGGTCGTCCTTGCTGATGTGCGAAAAAACCATTGGCAGATAATCGTGCAGTCTGAAATAGCTCTTGACAAAATCTGCGTTCGCGTTTTCAAACTCGAGAGTGTTGCCATTCTGCCGTATCCTGAGAACCTTCTCTCCGACTACGCCGTACCACCAACTGTCTTTCTTGTCCCATCTGAACGTTTGTCCGCAGCAGAGAGTGAAATCCAGGTTGAATGGAGTCAACGGGCTGAGTTGAATCCTCATTAATGCCACTCGGACCCTTCTTTTCCTGTGGTTTTAAATCCTTATTGGTTAAATCCTATTAACAACGGGTACGTTCAAGCAAAGTGAAGAGAAGATGTCGGCGAAGAAAGGATGGAACATAATCTCGCGAGGCTATCAGGAGAAGACGGAATTTCTCTTAAGAAGGTTTTGGAGCTGGAACCGTACAGGATTGACAGGATGAGCGTTTCCGAGAGGGAGAAGCTGCCGTATCTGCATGAATGCTACGTGAAACATTATGATTTGCCTAAAAGAATACCGTGCAGGCTGATCTTTAAAGCCAGAAGGCCACAAGGTTGAAAGATGCAACGATGTTGCCCCTTGAGAGGTTAGGCGAAGAGCCCTACGCATCCATAATATGCTACCCCAAGTCAAGCAAGGCCGAACTCAACCGACGCCTGAGGGAACTGCAGAGGCTAGGCGTAGAATACCTGGAACTTGGCGGAGAAAAGCAGGTCTTCAACCTACCTGTCCTAGGCAAGGGATGCGTGGGCATAGTCACCATGGCTCGTGTGAAAGGTGAAACGGTAGCTCTGAAAATTCGTAGAGTAGATGCTGACCGTTCCAAGATGCAGCGCGAAGCCGCACTGCTCAAGAAAGCAAACGCTGTCAACGTAGGACCAAAGCTGCTAGCAGTGAGCAGGAACTTTCTTGTCATGCAGTTCGTGGACGGCTCTTTACTTCCGAAATGGCTTGAGAAGTCCAGAGGCAAGGCGCAAGTGAAAACAGTCTTGCACAGAATCCTAGAACAATGTTGGCGACTTGACGAGGCAGGCTTGGACCATGGAGAGCTGAGTCATGCCCCAAAACACGTGATTGTCAACAAAGAAGCGGAGCCTTTCATCGTAGATTTCGAGACGGCAAGTGTGAACCGTAGACCTTCAAACTTGACTTCAATCTGTCAGTTCCTTTTCATAGGCAGCGAAACTGCGAGGAAAGTGGTTGAGAAGCTTGGCGCAATAGACAAGAAGGCGATTGTTGCAGCATTGCGGCGTTATAAGACCGATAGGTCTCGCGGGAATTTTGAGAAGGCAATGGAGGTCTGCGACCTCTAGATGATGTAGCTCATTGGCGGATGTGCGTCTTGCTTGTTTTGCAGGTTTTCAATCCCCAATTCTTTCACGAGCTGGGTGAGGTCCAGCCACATCTCCACCTGCAGTTGCCTGGCGACCCGTTTCTTGTCATAGAGCAACGGTACAGAATCCACAAACAGCCAGCCGAAAGCCTCCTCTGCCAACTCCCTTCTCCCCAAGAAGTGAAAAGCTGGTTTCTTCTTATAATCCCATGTGTAAAAAAGTGATAGAAGAAAGTTCTAGGTGCACAATCCCAGCGTACAACACTTTTACTGCTAAATGTGGAAAAGGTTTAAGAAACAGTTGACATCAGATTCCTAAGCAAAACTGGTGAAACGAATGGTCATCAAAAGAGAGGAAATGCAGGAAATAGTTAAGAGGTACAAGGAACCCGTTGGACTGAACCTTGGCTCTCACTCGGCTTTGGATGCTTGGCAGGGCCAGCGCAACTATGG
>JALHSY010000107.1 GCA_022865455.1 Candidatus Bathyarchaeota archaeon | reverse complement strand
TGGGATAAAACTTTACCCCCCAAATCTCAAACAGAAAAAAGGGAGTTGTGCGGGAGACATCTCCAATTCTTTAGCCTTAATATCAAACATAAAACTTTGATAAACTGCACAGCCAGCTGACTTACAATCGGAGCGTTTCTCACCCCGCCCCCAGTGGCACGGTACATCACCGTAAAGAGACGACAAGAAAACTGTCTCAAATCGTTGGTCTGGAGCACCCGTAAATGGAGCATCGAAAAATCTGTTGATGAGTACATGAAACTCCTGAACTCCTCCAAGAAAGACAGAACAACATGAACCCCACAAGTCGAAGTGCTTCTCACTCAAAAACCCAAAAAGCCCTGCAACCAAACTGCAAAGACAATAAACACTAATCACGAAGAGAATGGTGGGAACCTCGGAGAAGCTGAACCTATAGATAAGGTGCATAACAGCTTCTGAGACCCGTTTCCCTGCTGCCCTAGCCATTGCTGGCTCCTAGATTTTGTATGTCCTTTCCTTCTTAGGGAGCACCACCTTGCTTCTAAGGTCTCTCACAAACTTGGCAAACAGGTCTGCATGTTCTGTGTGAACTGGGAAGATCTGCTCCGACCTGATTTCCTCAAGCATTTCCTTCAGCTGAAGTGGCATTATGTGCCCAGAAACGTGAACATGATACTGCGGCAGACCGTAATGCTTGAGCCAGTTGGTAAGCCTCTCGTAGTCTATTTCCATCTCCTCATTGAAAGGCTCAGAGGCAGACAACACATAGCAGCTGCCCGCTTCCGGCTGGATCTCCACGAGCTCTTCCAAATCATAGAAAGACAATGCCAACACCACCTTGCACTGCTGCTTCGAAACGTCGAAGGCATTCTTGACCTTGTCTGGGAACTGTTCCATTATTTGGCTTTCCCATTTGTAGTTCGTTGCCTTCGACCTTCGAAAAATCAATACGCCCTCATCGTTCAAGTCTGGAACCTTCAAACCTTTATCCGCCCGAAGCGCATTCAACAAGTACGCCTGCTTCAGTGAAACGGCTAAGTAGCGCCCGTTCTTCTTGGCAATTCGAAAGAAACTGTTCAGCCGGTCAACATCTGCATACGCAAACTCGGCAAGCACAATGCCCCCGGCCTGATTGACAATACTGTTCAACTTGACCTCAACCTCACTCTCAGACGACACAGATGCACCAGTCATGTTCGTCGCCTCAGTGACAACCGCCACGGGTTCCGCCTCCGCAGCCTTCGCTGCAAAATCATCCGTCATCTCTGGTTTCGCACCGTGATGTCTGAAATCTCCCGTGTAAGCAATTGCGCCGCTGGAAGTGTGAACTATGAATCCGTAGGCGCCTGGAACCGAATGGTCAACGTGGACCGGCTCAACTTCCAAGCAGCCAACAGTGATTCTGTCTCCCGTTCTAAAGGATTTGAAAGCAATATCCTCAACGTCAAACTCCAAATCCGCCCGCCGCACATCACTCAAAGCTTGCAAAATCGTCCTTGTAGTCTCACCGCAATAAACTGGAATTTCACGATTTATGAAAGACAAATACGCTGAATGGTCCAAATGCCCGTGAGAGATGAAGACAGCGTCAAATTCTGGCGGCTTCTTGTCAAACTTGTACAGGCCATCCAGCCTCGGCAGAATCCCAAACTCCTGCAAGCTCCTCTCACTTTTCGGCGAGAGAAACGGTGGAGAATAGAATTGTTTCTTCATGGCGAAGGAC
>JALHSY010000011.1 GCA_022865455.1 Candidatus Bathyarchaeota archaeon | reverse complement strand
GTTGACGGTTTCGCCTTGGTCAGCAGTTGTTTCTGAGGGTGTGATGTCTGTTACGATTACATCATGGACGAAGTTGTTCACATAAACTGTCAGGCTCTGGTTGGCACTGTTGTCTGAAGCGTCAAATGCCTTAACAAGGATATTTCTTGCTCCATTTGCGAGCATTGCCGTGTTCAGATTGAACTCGAAGTACGAGGTTGAGTATGGCTGCAAATCCAGTGAATCATACAAGTTGTCGTCTACATAGAGCTCAACCTTCTCGACACATGCATCGTCCGAGACTGTGCCATTCACGCATATCATGTCGTGAACCACTGTTTCTTCTAGTGGGCGTTCGATATTCACAATCGGCTTCAGCGTGTCGATGGAGGGGTTGCCTGTTTCAGTGAACTCTACCTTCACAATCCTCGGAATGGTTGTGTCGCCATTTTCTTCTTCCGCGGTGATGAAGAATGTGGAGTTGCTCGGTCCAGAAGCATGGTGCGTGAAGTTGACCATGGGAATTCCTACTGTCCAGTTTCCATCATGGTCCGGATCAGCCATCTCAAACTGCTCAAGGTTCAAGACACCAAGAGTATCGTTTGGAGAAGGAGGTAGCAGATCGGGGGGCTGCATATACGCTCTCACATGAGCGAGGTTGGTTTTGTTCTCTACTTGAGCCCAGAGCGTGACGTTGGTCGACAGAGGCCAAGTGAAGGTTTGTTTTGCTGAGACATAGCTTATCCAAGGATAGGGCCATTCGCATCTTCCAATGAAGAGATTCGCCGCTGAGTAACCGTCTCCGTCAAGTAGTGGGAAGGTGTGGCCTACGCCGTCTCCGTTGT
This sequence comes from Candidatus Bathyarchaeota archaeon, assembly GCA_022865455.1. GTDB lineage: Archaea > Thermoproteota > Bathyarchaeia > Bathyarchaeales > Bathycorpusculaceae > 20-14-0-80-47-9. The sequence goes on along the minus strand of JALHSY010000011.1, from coordinate 9,193 downwards.
CGTCGAGTAGAGGCGTTTGTTGGTATGGGCCTCCGATATGAGAGTCCCAAGGCATTAAGTCACAGGTGACCGCAAATGAGAATCCCACGGAATGTCCAGATTTGATTTGGCTCCAGAACGTTTCGCCAAAGATTTCCCACCGTCCATATGAACACCAAGAAGACTCGGAGCTGTTGCATGAAGTCACTATTACCCTTCCAGGCTTTGACAGATCGTCGATGAAGCTTCCACTGTGACAAGCAGAGTATATTACATGCACTTGGCTTCCAGTCTCGTTCTCCAAGTTGCCGATCCATGTAGCCAGCTGGGATGAATTTACACTATCAAAAACGGGAATCGTTCCATTTTGCCATATCCCAATCGGAAAGTAGTCCCAACCACCGTGGTCAAACATGTATATCACCAGAGGCGCATTCGGGCTGATTCGGTTTCTAGCCCATTCTTCTATTGCCCATTGAAGGTTCGCCAGTGTTGAATTATTATCCACGTCCCTTTGGGAGTCACCGTCCAGGTCCCCCGCAGCATAGTTTTCTGACTGCAACATGAGATAAATGTCGTCATCGCTGTACCCAACCTGTTGGAGCGTGTTGTAGACTTCGCAACAGCCCTGATGTATCAGGGGACTTGTTTCATGGTCCCAGCCTCTGCCTCCTGCTATTACTATGCAACATCCGTCTCCCATGACCTGTGTGGCATGAACGTCGCTTAACCCGTTGTCTATGACGTATGTTCCAAGGCTAGCCTGGGTTACTTGTGCACTTATGACGTAACTGTTTGTCTTGAAGCCTGTGGTTTGCCAGAGGAAAGGCACGGTTTGGACTGTGTGTGCGTTAAGGGTGACTGTTCTGGTTCCTATGACTGTTTTGCCAGCGTATGTGGTTACTTTGAACGTTTCAGTGTAGTCTCCAGTGTTCATGACTTGAACGTTAACCATCATCGGGTTGCCAGACCTCACCATAGTTCGTGACGCATGCACGCTCGAAAGCTGAATCTCATGTTTCTTCTCAACCACGTACGGGTTCATCAGCGGATACCGGTCACTGTTGCCCGCGTTTATTGTGTATACAGTATCGCCTATTCCATCATGATTCATGTCGGTTCCGTTATAGTCGCTCCAGTAGTTGCCTTGTGAACCGTTATCCCAGCGGTTTACAGAACTGTCGCCCACAACCTGACTTGGATTGTCAAGAAGACTGTTATGATAGAATGTGTTGTTGGAAGAGCTGCCAAAATAGATGCCCCAACCTGTGGAATTCTCTATTGTGTTTTCGTATATTCTATTTTCATGAGAATAAGTATCGAGGTGTACGCCACTGGCGCTGTTTAAGGCGGTATTATCGAAGATGAGGCTTTTGGAAGCATTTGTCATGTAGATGCCAGAATTTGCACTTCCATTCACAAAGTTTGCAAATACGCTGTTGTATCTAGAATGCCATAGCATTATTCCTTCAGGATTGTTTTGAAGCTGATTCTGGGTAACCGTGTTATTTTCTGAGGAGGTTCTGAGTACGATTCCATGATTGCCGGCAGATTTCACGTTATTTTCGCTTATAGCGTTGTTGTTGGACTGCTCGAGCCAAACGTTTTCGAGATTATTGTCAACAACACACTTGCTTATCGAGCAGCTGTTCGAGTTGAAAAGATAAATTCCGACACCAAACTTTTTGATGCATATGTTTCTTATCGTTATGTTTCTTCGGCCTGAAACATCAAAGCCAAAGTTAGAACTAGAGCTCTGAATGGTGTAGCCTGCGCCATCTAAGACTATGTTGTCTCTCAGGATCACGATGCCGTTTCCGCCGCCAGTAGTGGTTATGTTGTCTGTAAGAACGTACAGCAAATCGTCGAGACCCTGAATCGGGGCCTCTGAAGGCTCAACGCTGCCATCAGCCCTAATGTAGATGGTTGTGACTGCTTCAGCCTCTTGGATTCCAGTCTGCAGAAACACAATTAGTAGAGTAACTATCAAAACGGTAGCCAAAATAGACTTGCTATTCATATCACATCACTTTGTATTGTCTCTGCTTTGATTCTTATGTCTTACTTGGCACATGGTGCGAGGGATGGGGTTTGCACCCCAAACAAGTGGCGATAGCTCCCGATATGGGACTTCTGAGGTCTGCTTTCTCCAAACCAGAAATGCTTTGGGTTATTAGTAAACCCTCGTAAGACGCATTCTGGTAGGTGTATCTCATCATGTTAGGCTGTCAACAGTTTCTTTTTTGCAATTATTTTTCTGTATAACCAGAAAATGTGACTTATTTTGGCGAAAGGAGCTCTTGGTGTGGTCATATAGGTTAGAGCCTACGTTTGAACCCTCGAGGGTGCTGCAAATACAATATGAAAACAGAGTTGTGCACAGCCTTCAGATGCCTGACTGGGATAGGGAAGGAATTGTTAGACGTTAATATTTGGCGCTCTCTCTCACAAGTACATTCACGTTTTTGTGCGCGCGCCCTTTTTTGACAGATGCTAGATACCTGTCTAGTTCTCGCCTAGATACGACCCATTTTCGTCCTTGCTTATATGCCCCTAACAGTCCTTTTCTGGCTATGAGACTGAGATACTCTTGAGAGTAGGGTGTGATTTGGCTGGCCTCAGCGAGAGTGAGTATTTTAGGTTCCTCTAAAGCATCAAGATACATGTCTAAAGCTCTTTCTACGCACCTAGCTATGAAATTCACCAAACTCGAAGTGTTTCCTAAATCTGCTTCCATGAGCGTCTTCAGATACTTTGGGCGGTCAAGTTTTGGAACTATCGCGATGAAAGGATATCCATCCTTCATGAGTAGCGCATTCATCAACAGCCTAGCGGTTCTTCCATTCCCTTGTGAAAATGGATGTATTTGGACAAAACGATGATGAAAGACTGCTGCAAGTTCTATTGGCGTGAGTTCGTCAGGATTTTCTCTTAACCATTTCAGAAGCTCATCTATTCTGGGTTTGACTTCTGAACTAGGTGGTGGCATAAAAGTGGCCCCAGTTATTCTTACTCCCATGGTTCGATAATGCCCGGCATCTTCCGTGATGTTTGACATGATCAACCTATGAAGTTGAAGTATAACATCTTCAGTTAGCTCGCTTTTTGCGTCAACAAGTCTCTCGATAAACTCTATTGCCTCAGGATGATTTTTTGCCTCCAAGGTTTCTGTTATACTTTTGCCGCCGACTGTTATTCCTTCTTCAATAACCAACTGCGTTTCTCGCAAGGTCAGCGTATTTCCTTCAATGGCATTTGAGTTGTAGGTGTACTCAATCATCATTTGTTTCTTCAGTCTTGCAACAAGCGATGACGGAAGAGGCCTCAATCCTTCTAACTTCCTCTTTTTGTCAAGCACTCTTTGATGAATTTTCTTGTTAATCAATGCCATTGATTGCCACTTGTGCAAATAAGTATATATGACCGATATAAAAATATATCGGGTAACTGAAAAAACGTGCTTATACGATATTCACATATATCGGTTGATGATGAATTGCGATAACATAACCCTTGTTCAGCGCTATTTTTACAAAAAACCAGCTATTCTGGCTTTATTTCGTGAAATAAGCTTTTGGTGGGGTCGCTGGGATTTGAACCCGACCCCAAGTGGAGATTTCTCCCACAACCCACTGCTTTTCTCCTTGTTCCGCGCGTGTGAATGCCCTCAGTTGACAGGAGATTTCATCTCAAATTCCTTCCTAAGTATCTCTTCTTTGTCGGTTCTTTCCCACGTGAAATCTGGATCATCTCGCCCAAAATGACCAAACACGGCCGTCTTTCCATATATCGGCCTCAACAAATCCAAATGATCAATGATGGCTTTGGGCCTCATGTCAAAATGCTTTTCTGCCAATTCACGGATCTGATCATCAGGCATTTTCCCAGTGCCAAAGGTGTTCACCATTACTGACACTGGTTGCGCTATGCCAATTGCATATGATATCTGAATTTCGCATTTGTCTGCCAAGCCCGCAGCCACAACGTTCTTTGCAACATATCGCGCCATGTAGGAGCCGGATCTATCGACTTTCGAGGGGTCTTTTCCAGAAAAGCAGCCACCGCCGTGACTTCCGAAACCTCCATACGTGTCAACGATGATTTTTCTTCCTGTCAAACCTGTGTCTGACAGAGTTCCCCCGATTACGAACCGTCCCGTCTCGTTGATGTAGTATTTCGTTCTTTCGTCCAACATGCTCGAAGGTATAACCATCTTGATAACCTGAGCTATTATGTCCTCCCTCATCTTTTTCCTGTCTACATTCCCAGAGTGTTGTGCGGCAATCACAACGGCGTCTACCCTTCTTGGTTTTCCATCGACATATTCCACAGTGACCTGCGACTTGCCATCTGGCCTCAGGTAGGGCAACATCATGTTCTTCCTGCATTCAGATAGTCTTCGAACAAGCCTGTGTGCCAGCATAATTGGTAGAGGCATCAATTCTTTCGTTTCATTTGTTGCGTAACCGAACATCATTCCCTGGTCGCCGGCTCCCTGCTCGTGAGTCTCAGTCTCATTGACCCCCATTGCAATGTCCGGGGATTGCTCGGTTATCGACACCAAGACACCACAAGTCTCACAGTCCAATCCGTCTCTGGCATTGTTCAGCCCTATCTCCTTCAATTTGTCTCTGACAATATGAGGTACGTCGACGTAGCAGTCAGTTGTGATTTGGCCAGTGACAATCACATTTCCCTGCATCACCAATGTCTCACAATCCACCCTTGCCTTAGGGTCTTCACGCAAAATAGCGTCTAACACAGCATCTGATATTTGGTCCGCCACTTTGTCTGGATGACCTTCTGCCACAGATTCTGAAGTGAAAAGATATCTCCCACTTTTGGTCATGCCCATCCTCTGGCTGAATTCACTACTCGGATTCTTAATCATTTCGGCATCTCGCCTCAGAGTACGTACATGAATGCCCGGTAACGCGTGTTTGTTGTACTTCAGTCGTAGCGCAGCGCGCGCGGACATTTATCGAGTCAGCACAAACCTACTAAGCGCGCGAGAATGGACAGTGCCTAAAGCAAAAACTTGCTCAACAAGAGAATGATGGAAATTGCGCTGTAAGTCTGTGTAATTATCATTATCCACTGAGGATTATGGGCAGATAGGTTCACGATCTTTTCTCGATTAGTGTCACTGTTGTTTGATTCGTCGTATTCTTTTGACAGGGAATAGAGTTTCCAAAATTGCTTCAAAACGAAAAATGCGGCAACGGGTATAGCAACCAGGACAATGCTCAAGATGAATTGTTGAGAGTAGGTGAATTGCAGCAGAAACGCAATGGCAGTGAGTGTTGCTCCTGTCGCTAGAAGCATTATGGCAAGAATAGAAGCTTTGACAAGACCCAAAGTAACTGTCAGCGTTTCTATGCCCATTGCCTTGTCTCCGAAGTAGTCCCTCGTTTCAGTCGGAATTATTACGCCATACACTGTTAGAGCGAGTCCTGTTAGTGATATGAGAAAGAAGAGGTTCAGTTCATTGGTGAAAGTGTAATAGGCGAACAGGACTGGGAAGATAGCAAGAACTAGAATTAACGAGATGGGAGCCAGCCATTTTCTTGATTTAAGTCTTGTCGGCTTAAGAGAATAGCCACAGCCTAAGCTGATTCCAGTCACCCACAGGAATAAGAGAACTGGTTTTTGCTGAATATACATGAATAGGGACACGAGAGCCAGTGTGAGGAGAAACTCGATGACTAGTACCTTTTTCAGTCGGTTTGACCTAAAGGAATTCGTTGCTTCGACGAGTTGTTTCTTTCGTTCATCTCTTGCATCCAGCTCTCGATCAGAAAGGGTGTTCGCCTGGGCGCCGATGGCAGAACTCACATTGATTATGGTAAAGGATAGGATTATCAGAACTGCCAAACCAACGATGCTCTCGGAGGATGTTGCTCCCCAGGCAAGTCCCATAATGAGCGATCCCAGATTTGGAAGCAGAAATTCTGCTCTGGAAATGGTGCCAAACGATCTTATGTTTTCGAACATGATATTGTCAACAAGCATAAAGGCCTTGACAATAAAAAACATACGTTTTGAAACTGCTAAGGGCATAGTATTTGGGGCTATTCGGATTTCGGAGCTAGCTTGGACAGTTCTCTGCGAACATATACGTGGCGCGCGCGAACCACCCTTTTTCTCGTCGCAATTAGCGATAATCCAGTCACTCGATACCACCCTGTCAATATCTCCCGCAATTCCCATTTTTCATTCTTGCTTCAGTTCTATATCATAGGTGAGGTTACGGCGCGCGCTAATAGGCATTTGCGTAATCAGTTACGATGTATCTTTTGCCTTTCTGAGCTATTTAATCGCAAAGGCTCCTTGTGTTCCATGATTGCTACCAATATTCTTTAATCCGTTTACGTAACAATATTCTTTTCAGAAACGTTTTGGAGTTGTTGTAGATTGAAGATCAAAGAGGCAGAACTAATCACGCTTGAAGAGGCTTTGACTTCAACCCGACGTCAAATGGTCGACAGGTTCTCCAAGCACGTTAGCCCTATAGAGGCGAGGGTCTTCAAGCTTCTAAACGCAGATAAACGGTATGTGAAAGCTGAAGGGATTCGCATTTTCGACGAGCATGGTGAGGAATACCTCGATTTCACTGCCGGATATGGCACCCTTAGCCTCGGACATAATCCGACAGAAGTGCTGAGGGCGATACAACAAGCTGCTACTCTGCCAACTATATTTTCGTTTTATGTGGGTACGCATCCACTAGTCGGAGCCTTGGCTGAAAACCTTCACAGACTTCTTCCAGGCCACCCCGATATTTCGTGTTTCGGCAGTGGAGGAGCAGAGGCAGTTGAGATAGCGTTAAAGACCGCCCGTGCATCTACTGGCAAGAAAAGATTCATCTATGCCGATGGGTCCTTTCATGGGCTAAGCTTTGGAAGTCTCTCCGTCACTGGACGGACATATAGACGTTACTTTGAACCTCTTCTGCCCAATTGCGAAAACGTGCCCTTCGGCGACCTTCAAGCATTAGAGTCGAAGCTAAGGCAGGGCGATGTCGCCGCCTTTATCGTAGAGCCCGTACAAGCAGAAGGAGGCTGCAATATACCCCCAAAAGGGTACCTGGCAGGCGCACGAGAACTGTGCAACAAGTATGATGCGCTGTTGATTCTTGACGAGATTCAGACGGGCTTCGGCAGAACTGGCAGGATGTTCGCGGCTGAGCATGAAGGTGTGAAACCCGACATTATCGTTGTTGGCAAAGCGCTTAGTGCGGGCGTGTTGCCGATAAGCGCCTCGGTCACAAGCAATGAAATTTGGAAAAAGGCTTACGACCAAGAGAACAGCTGGGAGTCTCTTATCTCGACGTTTCGTGGCACCCCTAAAGCTTGTGCAGCAGCCCTCAAGGCTATTGAGATCCTTGTGCGAGACGGGTTGGTTGAACACGCAAGGAAAATGGGAGAGTACGCTCTACAAAGGCTACAGGATCTGAAGACGCGCCATAAGAATATCAAGGAGGTACGGGGGATAGGTCTTCTATTGGGGATCGAATTCCCTAGCGAAAACACTTCAAGCTTCATTCTTAGTAGGATGTTGAACCAGCATCACGTCATCCTTGGTAACTTTGACCACAGACCGGATATGCTCCGGCTTCAGCCTCCACTTACTGTTCAAAAGGAAGAGATCGACCGTGCGGTTGAAGCCCTTGACGAAGCCTGCGGCAAAAGCAGTATAGGCCTAGCCCTCGGCGCTGGAATGACGGCTTTGGGAAGGGCGCTGCGTCCACCAAAGTGAAAAGATGCGCGCGCTGGGACAAGTGGAGATGTCTCCCGCGATTTCCCCTTTTTTTCTGTCAACCCCTTGTGCTTGTTGAGAGGCGGTTAAGTACTTAGCCATCTAAGTGATTTGTGAGGTCAGTAGGAGTTTTCGAAGCATTGGATCTTTGACTGTGTAGACGCCTTCTTCTTCGTTTGTTAGCATTGCCGCCTTCAGACCTTCCAAGGCATTCTGCACTGTTGCATCATTTGGCACTGAGTTTCTCCTTGTTTCTATTGCTGCCTTTATCTCTTTCCAGCGGGCAGAAGTGGCTGCGACTTTGAGTGCTGCCAGATACGTTGTTCTGTCCCTTCCTTGGAGAAAGTGTTCTAATTCGTCTTTTGCTATTTTCATCCCTTCAGAGATGGTTTCTTGCATAGCTTTCTTATGGGGAAGTTTGCGGACTGCAACGCTGTTTCCATATAGGGTTAGCCAGCCTGGAATGCCGTCGAGTTTTTCCACGGCCTCCTCTATCTGCTCCCCCGTGGTCGCTTCAAGGCATTCTTGGAATCCTTTCTTAAGAAAATCGCTTGATTTCTCTCCAACGCTAGTAAAATGTTGGTTGGTTGGTTGGGGTAAAGTTTTATCCTTTCTCGCTCTCTCTCCTACTTACTCTTACTCTCTCTTCTCACAATAAACGATAAAACACACAAAACGAAAAACCATAACTCACACACAAACAAACCATAGAGACTGCTTTTGCTCACAATTCTGCTTCCAGATTCATAAGTTATGTTATTGTATTCCCAAGTAGCTGCATATATGCCAGATAATCAAACACACAGCAACCAAAGTAGAAGAAAATATGGAAAGAGCTACTCTACACTACATCATTGGATGGACCGCCCTTCGGCTGCGCTTCACGAAAAACACAGAATAGCACGACATGATTTTAACAAAACTCCTTATCAAGCTCAAAAGGTCTTTGGTGGAAATGCCAAAAACGCTTGCAGAGACCACATACGCCTAGATAAACGGGTTAGCCGACAAAAGCGTGCGCATCGCCATCATTAGTCAGCGTGTATCAAAGTATCAATAGTACCTCTAAGGCTTCTTGATGAGGCGACCCGTCTTAAGGTCTCTGTATCGGTCTTGAGATTTACCTTTCACAGTAACGGTTTCATATTTCCATGTTACCGTAGAATAATATTGAATTTGTCTTTTGTGATAAGCTGGAATTTCACCTTTAATACCTATTTTTTCAGCCATTCTTTTTCATATTTTCTAGTCTTGTCTTCAAAACTATCAGGCATTTGATGCAGTCTTACTTCTCAATCGCCTCTTCATCAATGCTACTGGCTTTCCATCACATTTAGGGCAATACCAGAATCTACCAATGACCATTCTCTTAGTCTTATCTTCCTTGCACTTGCCGCCGCATTTCAGGCAACGATGTGCCTTAATTAGCTTCCATTCTTTTGCTGTCTTCATTCTT
>JALHSY010000106.1 GCA_022865455.1 Candidatus Bathyarchaeota archaeon | reverse complement strand
TCCTTCGAAAACGTAAGCTTAATGGTGGACTTGCGCATGTTTCTGGTCATCGCCGTGCTTCTGAGCTTGCTGGGACTTGCAAAAACGGTGCTGCAAGCCATAAACTACATGAGCGAAAAAGCTGAGATTACACCAATCTGACCATTCCGTCTTTTTCTCAAAGGGCTGCGTCTCATTATGCGGAACGTTGCACTGGTTTCATTCTTCTCTCTTTTCTGGTTCTTTCACGAGCGCAAGTGCCAGCAGGAATGAGGGCAAGACTGCTGCTGCCGCGATCAGGAATGGCGCCTGAGGAGAGACGTGCTCATACAAGTGCCCGCCCAATAGACTACCCGCGGCCATGATTATACAGTTGGCGAAGTTGACGAAGCCATTTACTTTCCCTCGTTGCTCTCTGGGAGTCAAGTCAGTTTGCAGTGCTCCAAAAGATGCGTTTAGCATCACTTGTCCTGCGCCTACAAGGATGAGCGATACAGCCACTCTCGCAAGGTCTCCGTACACGAAGATCCACATTGCTAGTCCGAAGATCAGCATTGAGGCCAGAAGAGGTATTTTCCTTTTGATCTTGTCCACAAACTTGCCTACTGGTATGGCCAGGATTATGGTGGTTATAGGCACGATGGCAATGATGAAGGCCCACAGTACCTCGTCTATGAGGAGCACTTTTGTGGCGTAGACGACTACAAAGAGGTTGGTCGCCGAGAATCCAAAGATCGTTATAGAGAACGATAAGAACAGATAGAGCATCGATTTGGGCAGTTTTCTCCATACGCTGAAGCTTTCTCTCAGAGCTGTCGGATAGCTGTGTATTATCTCTTTCAGGTGCGGTTTGGAGGTGCTTACGACGGTTTCTTTCAAGAAGAAGAATCTGAGAAGTGCTGCAGCCAGAAAGAGGACTACGACGATGCCGTACGCAATTCTCATGCCATCGACTAGGCCGAAGTGGGCACGTAGCAGACCAGCGACGGCTGGGCTTGGTGTCGTGGAAGCGCTTGCTATGAGCATGACTATGCTGAATCCCATTCCTCTTTTTTCGGCGGGTAGCGAGTCAGAAACCATTGCGTTCAAGGCTGGCTGATAAGTCGAGTTAAATATGCTCATCAGCACTACGCCGATGAGCAGAAAGTGCCATGAGGGTGCGACTCCGTAAAGAATGAAACTGAGGGCTACGCCGAAGGTCATTGTTGAGATGAGCCATTTTCTTCCGTATTTGTCTGCCAAGTAGCCGCCTGGAAACTGCATTGAAGCCAATGCCAGGAATTGGGAGAGGCCTATTACGCCCAGGATGGTTTCAGTGGCGCCAAGGCCGAGCACGTAGAGCCCGAAGTAGGTAGCTGGCAGTTCACTGGCGAAATCCACGATTATCCAGCTGGCTATCAAAACTGCATAGTTGCCCTTTATGAATGAGAATTCTCCTCGCAACTTGTCTGTGAGCTTCATCTTTCTCCCTCGCCTACCTCAACGCTTGGTCCCTTTTGATTAGCGTCCTGGTCTAAGGTGACCAATCCGGTGGTCACATCCAAGATGTCCAGATTATAAAGGGCAACTCACATCGAGTAGTCACGACTTGTAACTGGTTCCTGTTGTGGGCATCTCTTGTTGACTTCTTAACGCGTCGACAGCATTCTCTCCGCGTTCCAAAATCCTCATCAAAATCTACAGGCAGAAGAAGAGCGCAATGCGAACTCGTTGCTGAGGAAGTTGCCTAGGCTTGCTCTCGGTGTCTAGACCCCTCCTCTATAAATAGATTGGACTTGGGAGCAGAAAGGGCGAGTGAAGCCGTATTGGGCCATTGGCAAACTGTGAAAAGGAAGTTGCTAGTGCCCCGCAATGGTGCAGTGCTTCTTGATGTATTCTTCCAGCCTGTTTCCCAGCACCTGCTTCAGCAGGTCCATCCGAATGGCTAGGTACTCGTCTCGCAGGATGTCAAAGTGGAATCCGTCCCATTTTCGACCGTTCACAAACTCAACCTGCCGCATTGCGCCGCCTTTTTTGAAGCCGCAGGCTTCCAGTGCCTTGTGGGCGCGGTGGTTGTACTCGACGCTCCATGCTTCGCAGCGTTCCATGTTCAGCTGGTTAAAACATATCTCTAGCAATGCTACGGTGATTTGTTTGCCCGAGCCTTTTCCCCAAAGCTCCTTCTTGCCAATGTATGTGCCGACCTCTGCGTTTCTCACATTGCCAAAGTCGGATTTCTCTATGCGCGCAATCCCAATGGCTTCTTTCAGGTCGACACGTTCGATGATGAGGTGAATCTCCTTCTCGTCCTTCATCCACTCCTCGTACTGCTTTTCCAGTTGACCCATGCTGACGAAGTTTATGGGTTTGCCTCTGGAATACATTATGACTTCGAAATCGTTCTCCCACTCGTGCAGCAGTTTCAGGTCTTCCCTTTCCACAGGTCTGAACCGCAGGTCTCCAAACTCAAACATTAACGTTCACCACTTGAGTCTACAAGGCTTTGCGCACTGTTGCTTTTAACCCTAACCGAACACAAGTCACGTGCTACTTTGTTTCGATCAGTTCGATCAGAGTCCCGTCGGGGTCTTCGATAAAAGCTATCAGTGGTCCGCTTGAACCGAGTTTGAAAGGCTCGTCTGTGATCGTGACTTTCTCCTTTCGCAGTTTGGAAATGGTCTGTTCCATGTTTTTGACTTCGAATGCGATGTGGTCGAACAGCCGGTCCTCGTAGTCGGCTTGGATGAACTTTTCCTGTTTCCTGTAGAAGGTGAGTTCGAGTTTGGCTCCCTTGCCCTCTGAATCTTGGAGGAAGGCGATTTCAGCGTTGTTCTGAGGTATTTCTCGCCTGCTCAGAAGGCTGAGTCCAATTAGTTTGGTGTAGAAGCCAATGGACCTGTCCATGTTGCTTGTCCGAATACTGGTGTGAGTAAACACGGTTTAGTTCACCTGCACTTCTTGTGCATTTCTCTTGTATATAGAAACGACGGTCGTGTACCGATGCATGAGAAATTTCTGCTGTTACCTATTCCAGTACGTTCAGTCCTGACCTTTCTGCGAAACTGACTAAAGACAGAATGATTTGACGTTCTATCTAGTTTTAGGTGGGCATTTGAGTAGTTCCTTCTTGCGGGTAAGGCGATATGTTAGTACTTCTCAGCTTAGTAGAACACAGAAAGCTCCGTATGAGTGGGCACTGTTCTAGGCTTCTTTACAGCTTTTTCGTCATTACGTAGGCGTCTTCGCCGTCAGCATAATACCCCTTAATCGTGCGAGTGACTGGGAACCCCAACTTCTTGTACAGGTTGACTGCCGGCGTGTTGGTCACCCTGACCTCCAGATAGCACTGTTTCGCGTTGTACGCAAGCATGCTTTCCATAGCCTTATTGACTAGGGCTTCGCCTATGTGCTTACGCCTGTATGAGGGTATGACCGCGACCGAAACAACATGCCCCTTCTTGATCAGCCCGCTGAAACCCAGATTTGACAGGCCGACCTCGATGCGGCACATTATGTAACCGACAACGTTCCCGTCTTCCTCAGCGACGACAAAAGTCTCGGGAAACCTGCGATACAAATCCACAAAAAAGAAATCCGTGTAATTCTCGGGCAGGCATTCGAGGTTGATTTTTGTGACGCTTTCCAAATCGCTCGTAGTGAATTTCCGCAGACTAAACGTATTCTGCAAGCCTTTTCGTCTCCATTCAGTTCATACGCATAGTTTCAGACAGCTTAATCACTTTTCCTATTCAGCCACTCGGCGAAACAACCTGCTCCTCGACAACTTTGACCTCGGGCAAGGTGAAGTTTCCGTAAGGCATCGACCAAACCTTGGCAGCTTTGCCAACGACGTTGAAAGCCTCATTCAAAGCATCGTTCACTGCCCTCGCCGTCTTAACCTTGAAAACGTTAGAAGCGTAATAGTCAGGCATAGAAGAAACCAAAATGATCTGAGCCTTCTGCAACGCCTTCAACAAGTAATACGCCTTATGCCCCCCTAACACGAAATTGCGCCTAATCTCCCTTTCAACAGTCTTCAACTCGCCAAACCTGACCATCCAATCATAAAACGCCTCATTTCCGTGGCCTTCAAGACACTCAGCAACCAAAATTATCACACCGCCACGCTTAACCACGTCAATAGCATTGTCCACGCCCTTGTAAGCCTGAAAAAGATTCACGTCCGCCGGCTCCCCGCCTGAGCTCACCACGACAATGTCTGCCCTGCGGTCCACCGTCACACGATACATCTCGTCAACAACCTTAACCCCCTCCATGAACGCCTGCTCCACATCCCCCGCAAAAGCCTTCACAACCTCCCCCTTCCCGTTAGTAACAACGTTCAAAATGAAATCCACCTTCGCAAGCCCAGCAGCCTCAACCATGTCCTCGTGCACAGGATTCCCATCCAAGACGCCGGTCCTAGCGTTTACATCCAAAAGCATTGCATGATTGTGCTTAACGGTCTCTATTCCAGAAACGGCAGGCAGAACACTCTTTCTTCCCCCGCCATAACCAGCGAAATAATGGAAACACACGTCTCCAGTCAAAATTCTCACATCTGCCTCAGCGAAAATGCGGTTCAAAAACACCTTAGTCCCATGTTTGCTAGTCGTGCCAACATAAACCAAGTCAGTTGCCCTGCAATCGTGACTCACCGTCTTCACACGGTTAAACACGTTCTCCCCTAACAGCCTAATAGCTTCCTCTCTTGTCACAGCTCTGTGTATCCCGCAACCGAAAAGGACCGTTACATTTTCATCCTTGACGCCAGCCCTGTTCAGCTCATCCAGTATCGCTTGAACCACCACGTCGCTCGGCGCAGGTCTGGTCGCGTCATCCACAACGACTACAATCTTGTGTTCTGGCCTGACAATTTCGCCCAGTTTCTTGGAACCAATCGGCCCCCTTAAGGCTCTTTCAACCTCAGCCTTAGCATCTGGCACAGCAGGCTTCTCCCTCGGCTCAATTGAACCCAGAAAGTTTCTTGTTGGAACCCTCAAGCAAACCTCTATTCTTCCGTAAGGAAGCCAAACGTCAACCATGAAGCACCACTTGAATATGAAGACACATAGGCGGAAACTTTTAAGCCTTATCAAAGAAACTGCACGGCAAAATAGAAGAAAATCTTGCACAGCTGGAATTCGAACCTAGCGGAAGTTCTTTAAGACCCGAAAATAGTACTTATCCAATGCGAGGAAACAGATATGTCAATCGAAAAGAAGCCTCAAAAAAACGAAGTCCTCTTTGCATGGTTTAACCGATATGCTGGAGTGACGATCAAAACGCCGTCAAAAACGCTGGTCATCGACCCAGTGGACGTCAAGTCTCGCAGCTTCCAAAATATCGACGCAGTGCTGATCACCCATGAACACTACGACCACCTAGACCAAGCTCTAGTGGCAGATATCCATAAGCTCACACAATGCGCGGTAATAGCCGACCCGACGTCATTCAGAAGGCTGCGAAACACGATTCCCCAAGAAAAACTCCAAGAAGCTCAACAAGGGTCAGAAACAAAGATTGACGATGTCACTGTGAAAGCAGAAAAATCCAACCATCCGCCGGCCGCCACACCCTTGTCCTTCATAATAACAAGCGAAGACGGAGTCAAAGTCTTCCACACCTCAGACAGCCTACCATACCCCGAAATGGCAGCCATGGGTGAAAGAGAAAAGCTTGACGTTGTCTTCTGCACCATCGGAATAGCCCCAGGGGCTTCACCCGAAGCAGGAGTGGAAATAGCAAAATTGACCAAACCCAAAGTCGCCGTCCCCTATCACACTGGCTCAGCAGCGGACCAGAAAAGATTCGCTGAGCTCCTGAAAACGGAACTGCCGAAGACGCATTGCCTGATACCTGAAGTGGGCAAAATCTACGAAGTTTCAAAAAGAGGGTGAAAAACTGCCGAAACAAAAGGGCAACGAAGCCCCCAAACTTGAAATCTGCAAAATCCTCAACAAAATAGGCGCTCTGCAGTTCGGAGCCTTCAAACTCACAAGTGGAAAAATGAGCCCCTACTACATTGACCTGCGCATCGTTCCAAGCTTTCCAGACGTCTTCCAAAAAATCTGCGACCTTTACGTCGGCTTCGTGGAGGACCAAGTGGGAGTCAAAAGCTTCGAAAGGGTAGCGGGAATCCCAGTTGCAGGCATACCCTTCACGTCAATAATTGCGTACGAATTGAAAAAACCGTTTCTGTACATCCGCAAAGGCGTGCCCCTACACGGAAGGCAGAGAAGAATAGAAGGAATTCTCGCACCTGGCAACCGCATTCTGCTAGTTGACGATCTAGTTACTACAGGCTTGTCTCTGACAAAAGCCGCGAAGGCCATAACAGCCGAAGGCGGAGTAGTAACTGAGGCTATGGTGCTCATAGACAGACAAGAAGGCGGCAAACAAAAGCTTCAAAAAGACGGCATAAAACTTCACGCCGTGCTGAACATTACGGAAATAGCCAGCAACTTGCACGAGATAGGAACAATAGACGAGGAACAGCTGAAAACCATTTTGAAACAGGTCAAAAAAGGATAGAAAAACCAAATGTAATGAAGAAAGCACAGGGCTTATTCGTAGAATATGAGGGCCTGATCCTCAAGTATCCCGTGAAGCTTGTGCACCGCATCGTGAACATCCTGCTCTTTCTTTGCTCCAGTACCGACAAGTTTCCCGCTCGCGAACAGCAGTATGACCACTTTGGGCTCATCCATCCTGTAAATCAATCCTGGAAACTGCTCAGGCCGATACTCCACGCCTGGATAACCTTTCACGACAGCGTTCAAGTCAACCTTCTGATTTAAAGTCGCGGAAGCAACCACGTTTTGAATGGTAATTATGGCCTTGCTCTTCGGCATGAAACACCACTTCTTAGTAGTGAAGTGTTTAAATACTCTTTATAAGCCCTTAGGTTTCGACGGTCTTTCCGCGTCTTGTTGTGGCTCAGCTTCTTGTTTTTCCTTTCCTACTCTTGAAACAGCAAACTCCACGCTCAGCCACAAGGCAACGAGAACGATTACTACGAGCAGTGCGGAGCTGCCTACGAGAATCGCGAGATGCCCAACCCAGGGAATGCGAAAAACAACCCTGCCCACAAGCAGCTTTTCTGACACCATGCCATTTAGCGTGTAGTTTCCTTGACCGCCGTACCATTGATCGCATTCAAACATGTCAGGTTTCTCAGGCCACTTATGCGTTCCTTCCCCGTCGGCCTTCGTTCTAAAATATGTTGTGCCATTCTGTTCTTCCTTCTCCACAACCCTTGTAATAACAGGCTCACTTCCTTGAAGATCCTGCTCGGCAGCGTGAAAAACCAAGACATCACTGTCAGGATATGCGGCGTTGACCGCGCTCGCTTTGACTCCTCGAACTAACACCAAATCGCCTACGTGTAATGTGGGCTGAAAAGCATCCCAGAAACCGCTGCACTGAGGCTGTGCAGTACACATGTCAGTATTGCAGACGGGAATGACAGGTTCTTCCGTGTTCAACTCTGTCCTCAAAATCAGCCAGGCACCAGAGATGATCACTGTAGCGAGAACAAGAACTCGCAGGAGCCCCCTTACGTAAACCTTCAGAAACTTTCCTAAGCTTGATCTAGGCGATCGAAGACCCATGCCTTAGAATAGCTTCTCTTTTCATATAGACTTTAAGTCTTCAGTCTGGCTTGCGCCTTTTTTCCTTCTTCTTATGAATTTCAGCAGTTCCCAGACGTCAAAAACGAGAAGAGCGACGACTGCGGCCTGTGCCCACGAGAATGTCGTAACGCCTAGGCGCGTGCTCTCATGAACACCGTCACTCGCGTTGCAGTTGATTGTGTATGTTAGGAAACCCTGAGACAGGAGAATCTGATGAACGTTGTTGTAGCTCTGCTTGTAACTCTCGTGGAACCGTATGTCGGGATACATGCCGCGAATAGTCACATCTTGCCGCGGCTGAGCACCTTCCTGCCAGAACGTGAAAGCACCTACTAGACCGAAAACTGCGATGCTTATGAGTAGACCGTTCAGAACCAACACGTAAATCATCCTGAGGGTTATCTTTCCAAACAGTCTTCTTTCCTGATGCGGTTTGTCCTCGCTTTCACTTGTGAAGGGAAACATCAAGATAATAACAGCTATGATGATTATCAGAACAACCAACAGGTACGAGTTTCCCAAAGAATGCGTAAACAAAGAGAAATTGCCTGCGCAAG
>JALHSY010000105.1 GCA_022865455.1 Candidatus Bathyarchaeota archaeon | reverse complement strand
GCCAAAACGTCAAGCATAACCCTTACGGCTCAACTTGAAGAAACACAAGCAGACAAGGAGTTGAAGAAACTGGTCCCCAAACGCCTGTTCAAAGGATCACTTGACTCTGGGCTGTTCCAGAAAGAGCTAGGCGAAAAAGAATACGAGTGGTACGTGGAAATAGGCGACAAAGACGCAGACTTCGAAAAGAAATCTGCCGAAATTCTCAACTTCATGGACGGAAAAAGAGACGCCCACGAAATCCTGCAAGCCGTCTCAGCCGAATACACCGAAACCGACCCAGAGCACGTGCTGAAATTCCTGAAAGATCTAGAAAAGACGAAACTCATCACCTTTTCATAACCCCGTCGCGACTCAACACGCTTATATCACCTTCTTTAATTACTTGTCCACAAAAGAGGAAGCCAAGAAGCAATGGTCTGCGCCATCGAAACCTACGAAATACCAAAACTAAACAACCCTGTCCTAATCGAAGGTCTACCAGGCATAGGCTTCGTAGCCAACATCGCCACACTCCACCTGATCCATGAACTCAAAGCCAAACGCTTCGCCGAAATCCGCTCCTCATCCTTCCAAGACCTCGCAATAACCACCGAAACAGGTGGAGCGCGCTACCCAATGAACGAACTACACTACTGCAAAAACCCAAATGGCGGACGCGACCTAATCATCTGGTACGGCAACACCCAAGCCCTCACAACGTCCGGGCAATACGAACTCTGCGGACGAGTCTTAGACACGGTCGAAAAACTGGGCAGCCACTTCCTCATAACCCTCGGCGGATTCAGACAGGAAGAAGTAAAAACTCCGCCGCAGGTCTACTGCGCCGCCACAGACACCGAAACACTCAACCAAGTCCTCGCACTGGGAACAAAAATAATGGTCGGACAAATATTCGGCATCGCAGGACTCTTACTCGGACTGGGCAAAATCAGAGGCTTCAAAGGCTTCTCCCTACTCGTAGACACCCTCGGAACACAACCAGACGCAAACGGCACACGCGCTGCGTTGACAATTCTCGGAAAATTCCTCAACATGAGCATCGACCGGACAAGAGTAGACCTCGCTGCAGAAGAAACTAGGAAAACCCTAGAATCCTTCGGCCTCATCAGAAGCGTAACAGAAGAAAAGAAGAAAGAGGAACAACAGCTTCGCTGGTTTGTCTAAACCTTGCCCTTCACTTCGCCCATGAACGCCGCGTAAACCTTTTCCACACGCTCAGCAGCAGGACCTGAACCTTCAACCACGCCCTTCTCAGTGACCTTGACCTTGTCCATGACCCAGATGAACCCCTTATCCTCGTAAAGCTTAACCATCGTCGGAAACACCTTCTCCAAACGGTCTGCCAAAGCCTTCAAGTCAAAAGGTTTCTCCACACTCAGAATCTGCGCCACGACACTCCCGTTCAGAAAAACCCGGTGCAAAACCCTTCCTTCCTCATCCTTCGCCCCTGCCAAGCACAGGCTCAAGTTGTCAGGGTTAATGCCTATCAACGTTCCAGTAAAAGCCTTTCCTGCCGTAGTTGCGACAATCACGTTTCTGTCCGCCAGCGCTGAAACCTCAGTGAAAAATCTTCTCTGCGCTACTGACAATCATACAACCTCCATTCTACTTAACGAAACTGCAAAACAACTATCTAGCGCTTTAATAAACTCTTGCTCTGCAGTCTTTCACAAGTTGCCATTCACGTCGTCTGCCAAATAAGTCAGGTCAAAAGGCTTCATTATCGTTCCCGTCTTGAGACTCACAATGAAAGACTGAACATCGGTCACGAAATCCGCAAAGTTAGCAGTATAGTCCCGCATGAAATCCGCATACTTCGAATAGTCCTTGTGAACCGAAACCATAACGGCGTCTTTTCCAAGGCCTTCCCCGTCCGATGCAAAAACAATGTTAGCGTGATTCATAACCCACTTCTTCGCCTTCGCAGTCTTCGCATCAACCTCTTTAACGTTGTAAGTCTTGGCCTTCGCAAACGTGACGGCCAAAATCTCGTATCCAATCTTCTCAAACTCGGGCACAATCGTGTAACTTCTAATGTACTTCCCCAAGAGTTTCCTGTTCCTAGTCACAGTCGGCTGCGAGGTTCCCGTGGCCTTAGCCAGTTCACGGTCGCTTCTTCTGGAGTTTCGTATTAGCTCTTTCAGCAGGCTTAACAGCTTTTCTTCCTTCATGGGTCATCCCAGAAGACACAGTTTGCGAATCCTTTTATTACTTTCGGAAAACCAACGACTCTACGGGCTCAGCTGCCTCTTTTCCACGTCCTGCTTCAACAATATGACACTGTTCGGCGGCAAGTCTCGACCCACGATCACGCTCGGGCCGACCCAACTGTTGTTTCCAACTTTGACTCCCGGCATGAAAAGCGCGTTTATCCCAGCCTTCACATTGTCCCCCAAAACCGCGCCCAGCTTCGTTCTCCCACTGTCAACAACATTGTCCTTGACCACCATCTTTACCGTTCCACTGTCAAGACGATAGTTAGCCGTAATTGTCCCTGCGCCGAGGTTGCAGTTCTCGCCGAGTATGCTGTCGCCCACGTAGGACAGATGCCCAACATGAGCCCTATCCATTATGATGCTGTTTTTT
>JALHSY010000104.1 GCA_022865455.1 Candidatus Bathyarchaeota archaeon | reverse complement strand
TGATTGGGTTGGACAGGCTCACGTCTTCCGAAGCCTTGTCGCTGTTTATAATGACATTAACGCCTATCGTTCGGTTCCAGTCTCTAATCCAAACTCCCTGCGCCACACGCCCCTTCTGAACTATCAGATCAAATCTTCTGGAAACTCCACTGACGCCTTCAAGCATGGTGTCTTTCTGTTCGACCTTGTAGCCTTCCTTTTTGAAATATCGTACTGCAAGTTCCACCAGTGCAGATGGCGCTTTTGTTTCTGCCTTCTCTTCGTCGCCCATTTGTTCTCCTTCTCACATCAAGCGTTATTTAGTTGAAGTGTGGAAAAGGTTTTCGGGAGATGTCAACGCTTGCCAGTCACGTTGGTGGTTATGTGTGGTCGGTGCGGCGGGCTCTTACTGGCTAAGGCTGACCAGAAAACGAGAACATGCCCGTACTGCGGCTCCAAACTTGCCTTGGACAGAGCCAAGAAGGTTGCTTCAGCCGAGAACGCGTATGAAGCATCTGAAATCCTGCGCAAGCTAAAAAGCGATTCCTCAGTACATGGAATGCATGTTAGGCGTGCAGAAGACTTGTAAGGGCGGCCATCAATGCCAACCCTAGCACGATGGACAGGAATTGGACAATAGACTCGCCTGCGTGAGATTTCTTGTGAAGTTCAGGCATAAGGTCAGTTGCCGCTATGTAGATGAAGCCTCCAGCCGCAAACGGTACCAACAAAGCATAGTTGTTCCGCAGATAGACAACATAATAAGTAACTATTGCGCCGAGAATGGCGGTCAAAGCTGTAACAAAGTTGTAGGTTAGGGCCTTCACTTTTGTGAAGCCGCCGTAGATTAAGACCCCGAAATCGCCTATCTCTTGAGGTATCTCATGAAAGATCACGGCGAGTGTCGTAACGAAACCCAACTCGAACCCGACCACGAACGTGGCAGCGATTATCATCCCGTCAATGAAGTTGTGAACAGCGTCTCCGATCAAGCTGACATAAGCGAAAGCATGGACTTCGCATTCTTCCTCGTGGCAGTGCCTCCAATGGAGAAACTTTTCTATAGAGAAAAAGACCATGATGCCTAAGATGACAAAATAGAATATCGTTACAGGCGGACTTATCAAGTCGACTGCTTCTGGCAGCAAGTCGAAGAAAGCTCCCCCCAGAAGAGTGCCCGAAGCAAACCCGACGAGAGCCATCACGATTCGTCGCAGCAGGTCTTCCTTAAGACCTACAAAGATTGCGCCGACAAAGGATATCAGACTCACAACGGTGACTGAAGCCAAAATGACAACCAAATCATCCATACCAGTGTCTGTTGAAACTAATTCTTTATTAAAATATCGGTTGCGTCAGCTTCTGACTTTCGCAAGCATCTGGCATGTTCTGCATGTTTTTTCGGTTGTCGGTTCACCGCATTCACTGCAGGAGATTAGTCCTTCTTCTCTGGCGATGCTCTCTATTGCAGGCCGTATTCTCTCTATTGACTTGAAAACTGTGAATTTCACTCCCGCATGCTTCTCTTCCATCCTGTTGAGCATCATGCGAGCATCGTTCCTAAGAGCCTCCGAAGCGTACGGGCATGGTTTGCTTTGAAACCTTGTTTTCCTGACGTAAGCGTACAGTGCAGTTTCCTTCTCTGGGATTTCGCAGAAAGGCTTTATTCTCTGCACGAATTTCGGATGCACCTCGTCGGTAACTGGCTTTTCCTTGGCTATTCGCAGAACGTCGCCGTGAAAGATGTTCAGCAGAATTGTCTGTACCTCGTCGTCCAAGGTGTGGGCAGTTGCAAGCTTGGTCGCCTTGATCTTTCTTGCAGTTATGTTCAATGCTTTTCTTCGCAGAACACCGCAGCAAGCACACGATGTCGTTCTATCGTCGTCTTTCGCCCTCATTTTCTGCACAATTTCGTCAAGCGTACATCCGAAAAGCTGCTTGAAAGAAGCCACGTGGTGCTCTACACCGAGTTTCCTGCAGTTCTCAGCCGCTATCCTCAGAGCTTCATCACGGTATCCCTTGATCCCTTCATCGATCGTGATTGCTACAACCGAGGCGTCAGAGCATTTGCGCTCCATTTTGGCCAAAATATGCAGCAAACTGACGCTGTCTTTTCCGCCTGAAACCGCCACGGCTATCTTGTCGTCGAACTTGAGCATCTTATACTTCGAAACTGTGGCTCTCACCTTTTCCTCGATGGACTTGGAAAAGCATCTTTTGCAGAGCTTTCTTCCAGAGTACGGTCTGAAGAAGAATGCTTCTCTCCACTTGCAGACATCGCAGACGACTGGGGTACTATGCATGAGCCTTCACGTTTCTGATTTTTCTACAGCGTCTTCGAAATAAAAAGCAAAGGTTACGCGTATTTAAGATGCTACTCTCTTGATCACTGTCTGCCACATTATTGAGCATACCCAGACCTTCGCATCAAACACTAAAATAAACCCGGACCAATAGTCTCTTGGAAGAGACAGGTGAATGGCGGGAAACCTGTGAAGCGGTTGGAGCATCGAGAAATAGTCTATGACGCTGAACATTGGACTCTGCTTGAGAAATATAGGCAGAAATCCATGACCATAATGGAAGCTCTTGAAAAAGCTCATCTTGAAACCATCGTACACGGCAGCATCGCAAGAGGAGATGTCACCAAGAAAAGCGACATAGACCTCTTCATACAGGACCAGCCTTCTTCCTTCATCGTTGAGACAGCTTTAGAAAAGGCTGACATATTAGTGAACGGACGGGTGATCGTCCAAGCTACGCCAACCTATACGATGAAAGCCTACCTCGAACTGGATGAAAACGCCAGTGTTTCCTTTCCATTGGCTAAAATGCGTAAGGTGGAAAGAGAATTTTACAGGTTCGGCGGCGAGGCTACCCTCAAAGACCTGAGAGATTTGTTGAGGACCTGCGGCGTGGACAAGAGATTGATGCTCATCGAGCCCACGAAAGAGGGTCATAGAGAAAGTTCGATTATTGGGCGCGAAGAGGAAATAGCCAAGCTGCTCGGCATTTCTGTTGAAACTGTCTCTGACCGTGTCCGCACATTGACAAGAAGAGACGAGGTCGGCAGAACGGGAGTCTTCGTAAAAAGGGAATTGTCTGAGAATGAGACCTTCGAGATGGTTTTGAAACGGCTTGCAGACCAGAACCCAGCGGTTCGCAGGAGACTGTCAAGCTTGTCTTAGGTCATTCGTTGTTATGAGTAGAAAATGAGGTCTTTTTCCTCAAGCAACTTCTGAATGTTGTTCACGGCGTCGTAGACATCCTGTTCTTTTTTCGCGCCTACGCACACCAGTTTCCCAGCTGAGAAAATGAGAAACACAACTTTCGGTTCGTCCATTCTGTACACTGCTCCCGGAAATTGCTCAGGCTCATACATAACCCTATTGAGCTTGTAGACAACATTTTCCAGGTCTATCTCTCCGCCCAGCTCCACGGACGCAACAACGTTCTGAATGTGGATTTCAGGCTTGCTCGCAATGGGTATCCCGTGTTTCTTTAGTTCCTTCGTAACCTTGTTCACGGCCTGCACTGCCTCTTTCGCTGATTTCGCTCCGGTGCAAACCATCTTGCCAGTTTCAAATATCAACGTGGCTGTTTTCGGCTTTTTCAACCTAAAAACCAGTCCTGGAAACACCCGTGGACTGTATTCCGTGTGTGGAAATTTTTCAACAATCGTCTTCAAGCTTATCCTTTGGTTAAGCGCGGCTGACGCAACTATGTTTTGGATGTGGATTACGGGTTTTCTCTTCACCATCACGTTCATCCCGAATCGTGTGATAGCCTATAATTAACGTGGAAATATATAACATAATCTTGTGTCAACACAACAATCTTTCGACGTTCTCCATGAAACCCGAGCTGCCGCTACGATGCTCATTGAGGGACTGGGAACCGGAGCAGCGCTGCTATGCCGCTTAAGGATAGAAGCTTCGCGCCTGCCTCGTGCTCCGTGCTGACAACGATTATGGAGCCATTCTTCTGTTCGACTTTCTTCATCAACTCTTCCATCAGCAGGCGCTTCTCATCGGAAGAATCCCGCAGCACCGTGTCTGCCAAAACTAGTTTCTCCACAGCTCCAGTCTCCTCGGCTTTTTCAACCTCTTCAAGTCCATAAGTGACGTCTAACTCGCCTTTTCCGAGCCTCTTCAACACTTCCTCCACGACTTCAGTCTCCTCGGCAACGCGTAGCTTCTTAATAGTTTTAATCAATACGCCCGACCGCAATGCCTCATTTATTCCTACGATGCCACTGTTGTTGACGCCTTTTACGTCCATAACTGACTTGGCAATGTCCGACGCGTCATTCTGCAGGAATTTTGCAAAGTCATTCTTCACGAACCCCACTCCGATAATTGTTATTGGACTGTGCGTAGGCGCCCAGATTTGGCGCAAGGTACTCAGCGTCTTTCTGAAGTACTCGCTCGTAGCCGCGCTTCTCTTTTCAGCTTCATTCTTTCCCGGCAGCTTTATCCTCTCTTCCACTTTGGTTTCGACGCCGTACTGGGTGGTTGTGGCGATGACGTAGCTTTCGTCGTCTATAGCAACCACTATTATGGGTTTTTCAGACGTTCTACTTGCGTTCCGCAGTCTTTCGATATTGTGTTTGGGCCATTCCTTCTTCACGATTGTTAATGGCGTGTTCAAGGTGATGTTTAATGTGTGATGTGCTCCTGTGGGCACGATTTCTGGGGCTTCGATTATCGTTCCGTGAATTCGAAGTCTGCCCAGAAGCCTGTCCCAACCTACGTCTTCAACTTTGATTCCGAGAAGCACTGTGACGCGTTCCCCGCGCTTGGGTCTTGCGTATTTCCCGTCAGGCTTTATCTCACGCGTCGTGTAGGAATAAACAACATCGTTCTTGTAGATTACGTTGTATAAGTGCCAGAAGTCGTCCATTGTTTCTGGAACAACCTTCACGAAACCCTTCTTCAAGTTAGTCTCTAGGATTTTCAAAGCCTTCAGCCTCTTTCAGTCCAAAACACAAGCATTCAATATTCAACTTCCCTATTAAAAAGCGAATCTAAAGCTTATTCTCTATGCTGGTATCTATCCGTCGGCAGTGCCCTAGCTTTTTTCACTTTTCTGCAAACTTTGCCATTTCTGGTATACCCAAGACGACACTCGCCTCGGCTTTGAAGTAGATGAAAGAGTTATCTTCGTCTCGTGCGGATCCACCAGTAAGGCTCTCAGTCGCCACTTCTTCGTTGCTTCTCCTTTTTTCCCGAATAGTCTCATCCAAGCTCGACCTGATCCGCTACCAATAGCAAGCAGTGTTGTGATTTCCTGGTCTCAAGAGTAAAAAGGCATACTCCCTCACTCGTAATATGTCTGCGAAGAAGCATGAAAATGTCAGCCTTGCGGGTGTTTCTGCACTCCTTCTGCGCCGATGTTGGTTTCTTCTTAAAATGTTAAAAGTGTGCTTGTGCTCCATTATCAAGTGTTGCAGAAAGGTACTTCGCCATGAAGTTGACACTTTGGCTGCTAGACGTGAACTCTGAGGCCAAGAACGGCGTGCCTGAGATCTGGCTTTGGGGCATCGACCGGTCCGGCCAAAGAGTGCTCGTCATTGACAGGAACTTTCGAAATTATTTCTACGCCGTGATTGAGGAGACCGCCAATGCGAAAAAGGTTGCAGAAGGAATTGCTCAGCAACAGTCCGGCTCTATTGTGAAACTGGAGGTTGTTGAACGCAAGTTATTTGGAAAGCCTGTGAATGCGGTCAAGGTTTACTGCAGAAACCTTAATGATGTACCCAAATGTGCAAGAGAACTTCGAAGCTTCGAAGGAGTCAAGGACTGCCTCGAAGATGACATTCGATATTCAATGCGTTACCTGATTGACGACAACACTGTGCCCTGCGGCTGGCACGAGATAGAAGTGACTGAGGAAACAAATACTCGAAAAGTTCAGGTGAGCAAGGTCTACCGTGCACAATCTTTCCCGAAACTACTTGAGAGCACTGAAGTGCCGAAACTGAAGGTTTTGGGCTTTTCGACAATATTCTACAGCAAAGAGGGGTCGCCGAAACCTGACAGAAACCCGGTTGTCATGTTGTCCGTGGCAACAAACAGCGGCGAGGAAAGCCAGTTTCTAGTGGATGAGGATAGAAACGATGGGCCTGTTATTGAAGACTTCGTCAGTTATGTTCGACATTTCGATCCAGACATTATTGTAGGCTACGGCATAAACGGGCAAGACTGGCCTTACTTGATTGAAAGGTGCAAGAAACTTGGTTTGCGTCTGCAGGTGGATCGTGCTGAAACTGAACCGCACATAAGCGTGTATGGTCATGTCTCGATAACTGGGAGAGCCAACGTCGACCTTTTGGATTTCGTCGGCGAATTCTCTGAAGTCAAGGTTCAGACTTTGGAGAATCTGGCAGACTACCTGGGCATAATGAAAATTGAAAATCGCCAGCTAGTTGAAGACGTGGACTACGCAGATTATTGGGACAGCAGGGAAAAGCGCGAAATCCTGAAAAAATTCTCAATGGACAACGCCCGATGCGTCATGGGCATTGCCGAAGCTGTTTTGGATTTCGCCATGCAACTTTCGAACTTGGTTAGTCTGCCGTTAGATCATGTGGGCTCAGCGGCTGCGGGCTTCAGGGTTGAATGGTTCCTAATCAAACGTACGCATGGACTCGGCGAGCTTGTGCCGAAGAGAATTGAGCAGCCTTACCGTCCATATGCTGGCGGTGTAGTGCTCAAACCTCTGCCTGGGATGCATGGGGACATTGCTGTCTTGGACTTCAAGTCTATGTATCCCAGTCTGATGATAGCTTACAACATATCGCCAGACACTTATGTGCCACCTAAAGAACCTGTGCCTAAGTCTGGTGTGTATGAAGCCCCAGAAGTCGGTCATCACTTCAGAAAGGAGCCGGCTGGCTTCTACAAGGAAGTCTTGTCGTACCTTATTAGTGTTCGCGATGAGATTCGCTCAAGAATGAAGGCGCTTCCTCCAGAGAGTGTTGAGTATCGTGTCTTTGATGCTCGTCAAAAGGCTGTGAAGGTGATAACCAATGCCTCGTATGGTTATGCGGGTTGGACCGGTGCTAGATGGTATGTGAAGCCTGTGGCTGAGGCGGCAGCGGCTTGGGGAAGGCATACCATACTTAACTCGATTAGGATGGCGGAAGAAGCTGGGTTGAGGGTTGTTTACGGTGACACAGACAGCATCTTCCTGAACAACGACGTTGAGAAGATTGAAGAACTCTCAAAGAAAATCAAGAAAGAATTGGGGTTAGAGATTAAGCCAGACAAGGTTTACGTGCGGATTTTCTTCACCGAAGCCAAGAAACGCTACGCGGGGCTTTTGCCAGATGGACGGCTTGACATTGTCGGTTTAGAGGTTGTGCGCGGAGACTGGGCAAACATAGCTAAAACAGTGCAGGGAAAGGTGCTAGAAATCGTCTTAAAAGAGCAGTCACCTGAGAAGGCTGCTGAATTTGTGCAGCAGTTCGTTAGTGAGCTTCGGCAGAAACGGGTCTCCTTCCGCGACCTGATAATCTGGAAGACGCTGACCAAGCCTGCTGAAGAATATGAGGTCAAGGCTTCACATGTGGAAGCTGCAAAAATGTTGAAGGAGAAAGGCTGGGAACTTGCTGTCGGCGACAAGGTGGGCTACGTCATAGTGGTTGGTTCAGGGCGACTTTATGAAAGGGTTAAGCCGTACAAGTATGCTTCGTATGACGAGGTAGACTTGGAGTATTACGTCTCTAAGCAAGTTGTGCCGGTAGTAGCCAGAGTTCTGGAGAGTTTTGGCATAACCGAAGAGCAATTGCTACAGTCCGCGATGACGCAGAAGGAAACTAGGAAGCTTTCGGACTTTTTCGGAAGTTAGCTTTGCGCAACTTCTGAGAACGTGGTCAGTTGGACGGTCAAGGATGGTTTAACGGCGTCTGATATGCGTGCTGCAATGATTCTCTTTATGCTTTTCTCGGCTGCAACATCGACTATTCTTTGGGTTATGATGCCGTCGAACACTACGGTGTCGATGCCTTCTGTTTGCTGAAGTTTTTCGGCAAGCTGGTTGACTGGCAGTCGTTCTATCGGTTCAGACTTCTCGTTCAGTAGGACAGCCTCTAACGTGCCTTCCAGCCCTTTTATCGTTTCAGCGATCTCTTTCGGAACCTCTACTTTCTGCTTTTCCTTCCTAGGCGGTTTTGAGACTTCCTGAAGTGGGACTTTCGCTTCTAATGCGTCGAAAATTTCCTTGCAGTTCAGTTCTTCAACTTCCTTTCCTCTCGGTGCTCTTGCAATGTATTTTGCATCGGTGACTTGCAGGAGTTCTTTGAGGATCAGGTCTCCGCCTCTGTCTCCGTCGAGGAGGGCGGTGGCTTCTTTTTCTTTGCAGAGTGTCTTGATGGCTTCTGGGACTTTCGCTCCTTCCAGAGCTATGGTGTTTAGCAGTCCGCAGCGCATGAGGTTTATTATGTCTGCTCTTCCTTCGACGATGATTATTTCTTTTGCGCTTTCAAGTCCTGGTCCTGCGGGCAGTTCTTCAGAGCTGTATTTTTCGACTTTGCCGAGTTTGAGTATTTCTGAGACTTCTTTGAAGACTTCGTCTACTGAGGGCATTGATTCGATTGTCCATTTGTGAAGGATTTCCTTGGCTCTGTCGATTATGACTTTTCTTCTGGCTTCTCGGACATCTTCGATTTTGTCAAGTGTTACCTTAGAGGCGCATGGTCCTACTCGGTTGATGCTTTCTATGCTTGATGCGATTAGGGCTGTGGAGACTCGGTCTAGGCTTGTTGGGATGGTTATGTCGCCTGTTGTCTTGTCGTTTTTGGAATGCAGGTCAATTTCTATTCTTCCGATTCTGCCTGTCTTTTGCAGTTCTCTGAGGTCGAGTTCGGGTCCGAAAAGGCCTTCTGTTTGTCCGAAAACTGCTCCTATGACGTCTGGTTTCTCTACTACTCCTTCAATTTCGAACTTGGCTTGTATAACGTACTTTATGGTAAACGTTTGGGATGATCCCGTGAGCGTACACCTCTGATTATTATGGTTAAGGGTGAGCGTTGATGCCGTGACAGGAGACTTCTGGTTCTCGAATCACGACGTTATATCTTAACATTCACTCTATATTACTTTTATGAATTGCAAATCATCCTCTTTAAGTTTTCTTAAGGGCGTTGTGTTTTTTGACGTGTTTTTATATAGTGAAGATTTGACTTATCTTCTAGATGATGCATATGGAGAGTTGCACAAGGCTTGCACGACAGATAGTCAATGCTTGCTTGAACATCAAGGAAGGAGAAAACGTTTGGGTTCACAGCTGGGACCACACCGTTGACTTAGCTTCTGAAATAGCCTTTGCATGTCGAGAAAAAGGGGCTCAGCCATTCATCACCCTTAACGCTGAGAGCTATTGGATGCGTTCGCTGTGCGAAATCCCGAAGAGCATTCTGGAAACCCTTTCCAACGTTCAAGCTGCGGCGCTGGAGCAGACAGACGCATTTGTTTTCATGTTAGGCCCACGAAACCCTGTCAATTGGGTCAAGATTCCTTCAGAGAAGCAGGAGCTTGCGAGCATTTGGTTTCTAGAATCAAACAAGTACATGGACGCATGGCGGAAGATCGCTCAGCGACGCGGCGTTCGAACGCTGGGAATCGAGTACTGCTTGGTCACGAGAGAACGAGCTAAGGCCCTTGGATTAGACTGCGAGAGATGGGGAGACGTCATGCTTGCTGGATGCTTGGCCGACCAAAGAGAGATTGCGGAAAGAGCCAGCGGATTGGCGAACATCATAAGAGAAGGCAGCGATGTGAACGTTGAAACGCCCTTCGGTACAAGACTCAAATTCAGGCTGTCTGGGCGCGAGCCGATTCCCGGCGACAGCATAGTCAGCAAAGAAGACGCTGCCAAGGGTGTTGTGAAGTTTTTGCCTTCAGGCTTCGTGGAAGTCGCGGCAGACGAGGAAAGTGCGGATGGAACTGTGGTTTATGACGTGCCGATTCCTGCTCGAGGTGGCATAAAGACTGAGGGGCTGTCCTTGGAATTCAAGCGTGGGAAGGTTGTGAGATATTCTGCGAAGAAGGGAATTGAGCCGTTTAAAGATTACATGAAGCCGGGTCAAGGTGACGTTGATAAATTTGCGTTCTTCGGGTTGGGCCTTAATCCTGGTTTGGAACATGGCTTCACTCAGGATGACAAGGTGCTAGGCGGAGTGACTATGGGGATTGGAGGCAATGAAGACAAAGGGGGAAAGAATCGGACGTCAGGCAACCGTCATTGGTGGGCTTCGATGACCAAGGCAACGGTCAAGATTGACGGAAGAACAGTGCTTAAAGACGGCAAGATGGTTATGTGAAGTGCTAATGATGGGAGGCCTCAACTGAGAACTTGTGCCTTTCTTTTCAAGGTTTCAATGTACGACGTTAAGCCCTCAATGTCCTTGACTTCCCTGCTTACAAGTCCTTGGAGTTCATTCCAGAACTTGAGATTAGGTCTTATCTTTGCCCGTTCCAAGTGCTCTTTCAGGATTTTCGACCATTCTTTTCCTCGTCTGTCGAAATCCAACAGCAGAATGACCTCGTGGGCTCCTGTTTTCTCCACTTCGGATATGACGTCTAAGCGTGATTTGCCGCCTGTCTTTGCAGATACTATTCTTCCTTGAACGCCTAACGCTCTCAGTGTTTCGATGTCTTTCCTTCCTTCAACAACTATCGGAGTTCCTTCTGCCGATTCTTCGATTAAGCGTTCCAGAAGGTTTTGGATTTTCTCCTCTTTTTCTTTGAGGTGGGTTGACAAGGTTTTTACCTTGTTACGTTAGCTTTTTTTACGGTGTTTAGGCATTGTGCGGCTTCCTTGTTGTTTTTGAAGTATGTTCTGACGGGTTCGAGGATTTTGATTAGTTGTTCTGCGACGGTGTTTTTGAGATCTTGCGGGTGTAGTTTGCCTTGAGCGTAGGCTGTTTCCAGTTCTCGGTAGTTTTGGAATTCGATTGGGCCGCCGAATTTTGCTGGTCTTTCTATGGTGAGGGTCTTTGTTTCTCTGAAGATTATGTGTTTGGTTATGTCTAGTACAGGATTGAATTGGACGGTTTTCTCTGGACAGAAGGCTCGGACCATTTTCTGTTTGATTTCTTCTGGCGTGTCATACAGGAATATGCAGGTTTCAGGTTTGCTTTTGCTCATTTTGGCTGAGGACAGAGCTTCTTTCTCCTGTCCTTCGGGGATCGGCCACACTTTGGGTTTTTCCAAGCCTTGCAGTAGGTGGTGGTGGACGCATACGGGTTTCCAGAATCCGAGTCTTTCGCCGAGCTCTCGGGCTACAACGTTGGCTTTGCGTTGGTCTATGCCGAGTTGGCAGATTTTGACTTGCATGTAGTATATGTCGGC
>JALHSY010000103.1 GCA_022865455.1 Candidatus Bathyarchaeota archaeon | reverse complement strand
TCTATGTCTTTGCCGTAAGCTTCAAACCTGATGTCAAGAGCCCTCCACCTCGCCGCAAACTCGCTCTTCCAGCTCAGTTTGCCCTCAGCTTTCGCTATGTTTGCCTCACCTTTGAAGCCGCAGCCCTCAAGCCACTTGCCCTTTATCTCCATGCCCTCACAGACATACGTGACCTTGTTCTCCTTCGGCAGATACTCCAAAGCCTTAGTAGTGTATATGCGACCACAATTGCCACATATCGGGAAATACGGCAAAACCCCAGTGTACCGCTCCTGCCCCACTTCTTCCTTGACTATTTCGCCAACTCTCTTCGCGTTCAAAAGCAAAGCATCGATCTCTTTGTTCAACAGCCCCTTCTCGTACATCTCCAGCGCAGACACATGACGATACTCCATCCCGCACTTGTCCAACGCATCAAGCAGTAAAGAACTCATGTGGCGACCATAACTTTCATGGCACCCAAACGGGTCTGGAATGCTGGAAACTGGAAAACCCAAATACTTCTCTAGAGACTTCGGCAACCCAACTGGAACCTTACGCAAGCCGTCCTTGTCGTCGCAGTAAGCTATCAGCTCTGAGTGGTACCCCTGCTCCTTAAGAGCCAGTGTCACTGCAAAAGAACGCGCAGCATCACCCACACTACCGATGTGTGGAAAACCAGAAGCGCCGAGACCCATCTCAGTTCTAATCAGCTTCAAGCTCCTGCTTAGCTTGCGCTCCCTCTCAACAATGTCAGCCGCCATCTTGTCGTACCACGTACCGCGACCAATCACCTTCTCGCTCATCCCGAGTTCGGCCCTCCAACAGCATAGACTGTCGTCACAGATAAAAAACGTTTCAGAGAAAATGGGAGGCTACTTTTTCCGAAAAGCAGCCGCGATTGCCAAAGCACCAAGAACAAGCAGTACTACAGCTAGAGAGTAAATCAAGCCAAACCCGTACAAGAACCATGCACTGCCCACAGCGATGAACAGCAACCCCCACCCGAAAAGGCTGAACGCACTGCGCCCATATTTCTGCGGACTTGAAGCCTGCATCCCGCCAAGCACCAGCACCCAGCAACCGCACAACGCAATTATCATCGGCGGAACCGTCAACCAACCGACAACGAAGGCCCCAAAAACTATGGAAACCACTAGGATGACAAAGAAGGCACCTATCGACAGCAGGCCCCTGTTTGCAGAGCTAGCCAATTCTCAAATCACGCCCTCTACTGGGTTTTCTCACCACATTCAGGACAGAACTTGGACCCAGCAGGAATCGTCTTCCCACACTTAGGACAGCTCATTGTTCCGCCCGACGGCGGAGTTATCGTCGTCCCGCACTCTGGACAGAACTTTGAAGTAGCAGGGATTTTCCCGTTGCACTTCGGACATATGACCAAAGCTGCTGCTGGCGCCTGCACTGGACCAGACGGCGTCATCACTTGAGGTATGAGCACCATGCCAGTTCCTAAGCCTGCACCCGACGACTTTCCAAGCTCCTCAGCAGCTTTCTTCACCGTCTCCATCCTCAGCACCTCTTCAGGCGCTGCCCTTCCAGTTCTAAGCCAGAATAGTCGCTCACGATACTCAGGCGTAGTGTCTATCCCTTCAAAACGGAGATCAGTCAGTTCCAAACCTATACGTTTGAAGTAGTCTGAGATCGTGTTTTTCACTACCACTGAGGTCTCGTCAAGCCTTGTGAAGACAGTCAACAGGTCGTACCGTGAAAGCTCGTCGATGAGTTTCTCGTTCAGGAAGCCGCGCAGATAATTGTTGACATCCTCACTTGTGTACGCGCTCTGCCCGCCGACAACCTCATTCACGAACAGCTGCGCACTTTCAACTTTGAACCAGAAGCCGCCATACGCCTTCAACGGAGCAAGCTCTGTGGTCTGGGCCTGTGTGCCGTATTTCCCGGCAAACACCTTGGTCGAAACGAAAATCACTCCCGCTTTGAAAGGTTTCTCCTTGTAACCAGCGATCCTTGTGAGCAGACCGGTTATCAGTGGCAGATTTAGCGTTGTTAGTGTATGTCTTCCTGCGTTGAAAACGTCATACGCCTTGCCGTCCCTGAAAAACACCACTGTCTCATATTCGTGGACAATCAGTTGAGCCCCCCACGTGATCTCTTCGTCTGGATATCTCCAAAGAATGTCTTCTGAACCTGGATTCTTCCATTCTATGACTTGTGGCATGTCAATTCACTCCTAATATTACCTCTTGCCTGCTGTCAAACGTTTTCTCAAAAGAGTCTAAGATTTCACCCAAATGCTGCACGCGCGCCGCCGCGTTCGTCAAATCCTGCTGTGAAACTTCTGCCTTGAACGCTGCAACCTCTTCAGCTATCTTGTCAACTTCATCAACCAGTCGGTTGTCGAAATCGATCATCCTGTCAAGGTTCTCCTCTTCAACCTTCACTGCGTCGAAGAAGCCTGAATACCCGTAAGAAGCATGATTAACCTTCTCTGTTACGCGGTCAAACTTGGCGACAAGTCGATCCATATCCGTCAGAACGTCAAAAGCGCGGCGGTCAGACAGTTTTTGGAAAATGCCTTTCACGTCGGTTTTCGCTGCTGACAGTTTCCGATACAGGTTGTCTCTAACGAGTCTGTCAGATTCGCGTCGAAGCTCCTTCTCCTTGTAGCCGCGGAAACCAGGAATCTCCGCTAGGATGCGTTCACCAAGCCGCATCTGCTTCTTCGCTTTTCCATAAATGTCTTTTTTCTCGGTCAAGAACAGGTTCCTCACATCGATTTTTCCGATTTAATAGATGATTTAGGGGTTACTTTTAAAGTTTCGCGATGTTCAGAGGTTTGTTGAAGGTATGTCGCCTTTTATGGATGAGCCAGTGGCGCCGTCAATCAGCAATTGGTAAGCGTTGCCTTTGTACTCGTATTTTACGAACCAGACTGGGGCATGCAAGTAAACCACTTGGTCCACCTTTACTTCGGTCTTCATGTCAATGATTTTGTCAACATCCTTCTGAATCAGGTAACGATGAAGTTCTTCGATCTGATGCTTAGCAAGCTCCACGGCTTCATCCTTGTCAATCTCGCTGTTCAAAACCTTGGCAACCCCTTCTATCTTCCTGAAATCGTAGGGAATCTTCCCTTCCAAGGGCACGTTGTACTCTCTTGTGGGAAACTCGGACGCCTTCCGTGCCAGAACAAGCCAGTCGTAGTCGTTCTCCAGTTTCCCATCCTTCGCAACGGCAGGCGTTATACGTTCAAAAACCCCTTTGTAGACGGTTTCGACTTCCGCTGAAACCACCCAGAAAGGCAAGTACTGCAAGGTTTTCTCCACGATTCTTGATTTCCTAGCAAGGTCGCCAGGCTTAAGGAAACCCGTGCGCATCCAGTCTCGGACAGGCTCTTCAACCTGAGCTGGGTCATACTTGTTCAGAAGCATGGAATGCTCGTAGGTGTAAGTTTCTCCAGTTTCTATCACAACGGTGTAGCCGCAGTACTTACACGTTGCCAGTATTTCGCCTGGTTTAAAAGCTATAGGAGCTCCGCAGTGGGAACAGTGTATTTCCTGAATCACCGACACAGGTCTTACGCCTCCTTCTTTTCTCTCTTCACTATTTCTCTAGCCACAATAACGCCTGACCCTGAAGCCTGAATAAGCCCTCTAGTCACGCCTGCGCCGTCGCCGACCGTGAACAAGTTCCGAATCTTTGTCTCCAAACAGTTGCTCAGCTGAAGGCGTGAAGAATAGAACTTCACCTCGACACCGTACAAGAGCGTATCCCGCGAATTGATACCAGGAACAATCTTGTCCAAAGCCTGAAGCATCTCACGAATATCAGCCAGATAACGGTAGGGCAGAACAAAGCTGAGGTCGCCTGGCGTGGCATTCTTCAGCGTAGGGGTAACGACGCTTCTGGCCATTCTTTCCGGCGTTGAACGTCTACCAGACTCTAAATCGCCCAAACGTTGCACTATCACGTCGCCGCTGAGAAGGTTTGAGAGTCTAGCAACGTATTTTCCATAGGCTATGGGCTCCTTAAACGGTTCAGTGAAGGACGTGCTGACCAGAATTGCGAAGTTCGTGTTTTCCGTCTTTCTCTCGGCATAGCTTTGGCCATTGACCGTCAAAACCCCGTCATAGGATTCAGTTATGACCTCGCCGTAAGGTGCAACACAAAAAGTACGCACTTGGTCGTCGAATGATTTTGAGTAGTAGATGAGCTTCGGCTCGTAGAGAATGCTTGTCAACGCCTCCATCACGGAAGCCAAGACTTCAACTCTAATCCCAACGTCAACAGGGTTGTTAAGCGTCTTTAATCCTAAGGCGTGCGCTTCTGTCTGAAGCCACTCAGCCCCGCTTCTCCCAGGCGCAACGATCACGTACTTGCCGAGGAACCTTTCGCCGTTTACGGTTTCGACGCCTTCAACGACATCATCTTTCACTATTAGACCTTTCACGTCGGTTTTAGGTTTGAATTCGACCTTGCCGTTCAGTGCCTGCCGCATTTTCCGAAGAGTCTGAGCGCACTTCTCTGTGCCCATGTGGCGAATTCTTTGGCGGACAAGCTTCAACCCTGCCAACGACGCTCTTCGCTCAATCTCCTCTATCTTCTCAAGGTCGCCCCCGTAAACATGTTCAGGTGCACCAAACTTGAGATAGACGCTGTCGGCGTAATTCACTAGTTCTTCCAGTTCTTTCCAGGACACGTACTCGTTGAGCCAACCACCTATTTCAGCTGACAGAGTCAGTTTTCCGTCACTGAAAGCGCCCGCGCCTCCCCAGCCAGACAAGACCGCGCATGGGTCGCAGTGAACGCATTCGAAACCGCGGCTTGCGGGGCATTTACGTTGGTTTATGTCTTGCCCTCTGTCCAGCATTAGAACGCTCAGATTGTTCTTTTCTGTCAGCTCAAGAGCAGCGAAAATCCCCGCCGGACCTGCGCCGACAATGATTACGTCATATTTCAACAGGGTTGTCCCCCTAAAACCCAGAAGTACATGTAACAACTAGCATATATTTCTAGCGAGCACAAGAACGGTGCAGATTGCCTTTATTCATGATAGGGCACGAGACACAGGAACTTCACGAGCTTCTTGCCAGTGTTTCTGAACTGATGCTTTTCATTAGGCGGAATGAACACAGCGTCGCCGGGCTTGAACCCTCTTTGTTCGCTCCCTCCGATTACGGAGCCTTCGCCCTCAAGGATGAAAACTTCATGTTCCCAATCATGGCTGTGTAGCGGGCTGTACCCGCCTGGTTTCATCTCGAACAGTCTCATGGCAAAGGTCGGCGCGCCAATGTCTTTGGTGATAAGCCATCTCACTTTCAGTTTGAAAGTTCCTTCATCAGCGTCCTTCGCCTCAACATCCGTGTAATGAAATACTCTCATTCCAAATTGCCCCCTTCAGAGCAGAGAACTATTCCAGCAGCCTATATATCAGTTTTTCACTGCCTTGAAAAAACTGGCCAACTTCGCCAACATGTGTCCAAGCCTAGGATATCGCCTTTCTTTCGATTGGGAATCTTGCGTATTCCTTCCCGTCAATTATCTCCTTTAGGTGCTGTGCGACATTCCACACTTCAAGAAACGTGTTGTAAAGGGGTATGGGGGCGATTCTTATCACGTTTGGCGGACGGAAATCAGTGATCACGCTCCTTTCCTTCAAGGCCTCACTTACTCGTCTTCCCTCTTCATGTTCGACTGCGACGTGCCCACCGCGTCGTTCAGGTTCTCGAGGCGTTCCTATAGAGAAATTGTAGGGTTCTTCAGACAGGGCTTCCTCGATAAGAAACATTAGGTATGAGGTCATCTTCAGAGACTTCTCTCTTATCCTATCTATCCCAGCTTCAAGGATAATGTTCAAAGAACCTTCAACTGGAGCCGAACTGAAAATCGCGGGAGAAGATATTTGCCATCCCGCCGCGCTCCTGGAATGCTCAAAATCCAAAGACATGCCAAACTGTTT
>JALHSY010000102.1 GCA_022865455.1 Candidatus Bathyarchaeota archaeon | reverse complement strand
CTACATGAAAACGAACAGGTTTAACATGCTGCGCATCTACACAGGATGGTGCAGTTCGCTTTATACTGGTGACGTTAACAATCCCATGAACGCCGCGACACAGACGTTTCTGGCTGATCTGCTCTCGCAGTGTGGGCGGGAAGGCTTCCTAGTCGTTTTCAGCGTTGCAGACCAAGTGAACCAGCTTTACACGCAGTTTCCAGATGAGGCGCAGCGCGGCTTCAATGGCGAAGTCTGCGGTGCCGGCGGAAACTACATGTGTCCGTCAGGCCCGAACTTCCGCACGTTCACGGCGAACCTGATAAGAAAATACTTGGAAATTGCAGGGCCACGCTTGGCTATAAGATGGATTAGCGTTGATGAGATGCAGTTTGTCAGCGCAGGTTCAGGCGGAAGCTTCTACAGCGCAACCATGAAAGCAGCGTTCACACGCGCAACAGGCAAACAGGCTGTTAACTTGCCTACAAGCGGAACGTGGACGGCGGCGCAGCAAGAATACGCAGATTTCTGCAGGAACATGATGCAAGACTACTATTTAGAGATGCAAGCAGTCACCGCGGGAGCTGACCCTGACTGTCGGTTCGGCGCGTTGATAGACGCTTATTGGGTTGAAGGCGCGTACATTGACCGCACACAACCATACTCGCATTACCAGACGTTGAATAACGTGTGCTTTGAATGGTTTGCTTCGCAGACGACTAGCCTAACGGAAATGCAGAACCGCATCACAACGTGGAAAACGAAGATTGCAGCGGGAAGCCGAAAATACTACATTTATGGGCGCTTAAGCGCAGGTGCGACCTTGATGCGGAGCGCTATTCAGCTTGCAAAAGACAATGGGTTTGATGGAGTATTCATCTATGAATGGTATGACATCTATAATACGCCCTTCGATGTGCGCGACTTGACAGGCGAACCAGTGATACCGCCGCCACCGCCCCAAAAGTGGGCCTGCCCGATCTGCGGAGCCTTGTTCGACAGCGAAATCCAGTTAGCGATTCACATAAGCACTGACCATCCACCGCCGGCGTTTACTTGTCAGATTTGCGGCGCAACATTCCCAACACAAGCAGACCTAGACGCACACCTACTAACACATCAGATGCCGCCCCCAGCGCCTTATCAGTGTCCATTCTGCGACTTAGGATTTAACACTGAAGCAGAACTAGGAGCGCATATCACAGCGGTTCATCCATCGTCTGTTTACGTCTGTCCATCCTGTGGCGCGCAATTTCCGACAGTCGCAGAACTTGCGGCGCACATGGCATCTGTGCATCCGAAGCCTCCAAGCGGCTGTTTCATAGCTACGGCTTGCGGCACAAGTAATGTTCATCTTGCTACGTTGCGAAGGTTCAGAGATCAATGCCTACCGTTAGAGCTTGTCCATGCGTATTATCGAAGTTCGCCGCCTCTAGCTAACCGCATCCGTCCACACGATAACGTCAAAAAAGTGTTTAGGAGGGTGATTGAGTGGTTAACGTGCCAACTGAAGAAGAATTTGTCAGTTTAGCCGCCAGAGTTGCGAAGATCGAAGCACTCATAGAGACTTTGAAGGCGACTATTGACAGCTTATATGCGCTGATGCATCCAGCATAAGAAAGGTGGTGATACACAACGAGATTTAATCTTGACCCGACAATA
Source organism: Candidatus Bathyarchaeota archaeon (assembly GCA_022865455.1). Lineage (GTDB taxonomy): Archaea > Thermoproteota > Bathyarchaeia > Bathyarchaeales > Bathycorpusculaceae > 20-14-0-80-47-9. The sequence goes on along the minus strand of JALHSY010000102.1, from coordinate 1,033 downwards.
CCGAAAGTCGTCATAATTGCATTCCTGATCTTCATTGAAGGCATAGCGATTCCTGCCTACACAGTCACAACTCAGGGGCGGATGCCAAACGAAATAGAGTGTTTAGGCTTCCTCTTGACGGCAACGATTCAGACAGTGACGTACTTGTTGACGTTCATGCAGACAGGAGCCACGGAACCAAAGAAAACATAGTGAAGGAATGAATAATGACCGAAAACCCCGACAAGTCGAAAGCTATAGAGTGGCTCACTAAGTCAGGTGTCACTGGCACTATTGCCAACTGGGAAGAGATTTTTCAGTCTGGCTGGCCAGCACAAGCTCTGTTGCTTACACCGCGTGACATTGACAGAAAAGGAAATGTGTTGGCTTTTGGGCCTCTGGCGCAGGAATACAGCGAGGTTGAAGCGCTGCTTGTGGCTGTCGTTGTCATGAAGTCGCTTAAGACTCCTGAAGGCCTGAAGCAGCTTTTTGACTTTATGAAAACCTACATTACTCAGTCGGCTCACGTTATCAGCAGCTTGCAGAAGAGCAGCGCAAGCAACGCTTTAACCGCTATTTTCAATCAGTTTGTGAGCTGCAAAATTTACGCGCGTATGGGCTTAATGACAAGTTTTGATGCTCTTCAAACCGAGATTTGGCTTGACCACCAGATAGGCGAGATGCTCAAGTTGAGCTATGTCGGTGAGTTGGTGGGTGGCTTGACAACGCTTGTGGATGCAACTAGCAACATTGTTCAGACACATGAGGAAACGGCTGGCAGGACTGACGTTGCGGGTTTGGCTACTCTTGCAAAACTCTTTGGAGGGGGGAAGTAAAATAACAAAGCCAAGTGCGAAGGCCAAGAAGTGCGGATGCAACAAGAAATTGGGCTACAAGGTTTGTAGAAGCGGGAAAGGGTTTGTCCATCATAAAAATAGGCGTTGCTAGGGTATTAAAGTTTAAATGAGTCGCGCACTATTTCAGACAATGTACGGTGGTTCCATCCACAATAAGGACATTCATCAACAGACTCAGAAAGCAACTTTCCGCATTT